>JASFRY010000315.1:0-5803 GCA_050114675.1 Gemmatimonadota bacterium
GCGGCGCGCCAGCCTTCCACCGCCGCCCATCCGCAGAGGAGGAGGCCCAGGAGCCAGCCTGCCGCAGCGATGATCGCCCAGGAGATCCGCCACTCCGTGACCAGGGCGGCGGACAGGGCGATGGAGGTGGTGATGATCCAGGTGATGCCCAGGAGGGGAACGGCGATCAGCGCCGCGATGGCGGCACGCGTGAGGGCCGAGGTCCGCGAGAGCCCGCCGGGGCGACCTGCCACGGCGAGAAGGCCGCCGTGCACGGCTCCGAGAATGGAGCCGAGGAGAAAGAGAACCGGCGCTGCCAGCAGGTGCAGGCCCGGCGAGACGACGCCGGCCACCGTGAGACCTCCGACCAAGATACCCCCTCCCGCCACGCCCCCCGCCGCCGCCCAGGAGAGCATCACCCGGCCGCAGGAGCCCTCGGGACCCACGAAGATCCCGGCGAGGCTACGGGCCGACGGGCTGGCGGACGGTGGTCGCATGGCGCCATTGCGGATCGTCAGGCAAGCCGCAGATGCAGCCGGAACTCGCCATCGGATGCCGCCCCTGATTTATCTCACAATCCCCCATGAATGGGGGGCGAACATCACTGTGAGATCCGGGGGGCTTTCGCCTTGCTCGGACCGTCCAATCTCGATCCCGCCTCGGGCCCACGAGAGGGCAGCGGAACCGTCCTTCGAGGAGCAACTTGAAGATCGCCCCTCACCTGCACAATGGGAGCGGACGGGACCTGTCGCTGTAGGGCTGCGATTGAAAACCCTGTGGGGAGAACTCCCACGTTCCTGCGCAGCCTCAGAAGCCGTTCCCGCTCATGACATCGGGTCGCAGCTGAAGCAGGATGTACGCGGCCACCGCATCGATGTCCCTGGCGGCGGTCCGCCGCTCACCCCAGACGGGCATCCCTTCCTTGTGGCCGACGAAGATGGTCCGGCGCAGCGAATCGATGGACGCCAGCTTCCAGTCCGGCTTCACCAGGGACGGGACCTGCAAACCCTGCTCCCGGGAGTACTCGGTATTCCCGCGGCCCAGGGGTCCGTGGCAGCGCCTGCATTTCTCTGCGTAAACCTCGTTGCCGTGGAAGACCCGTACGCTGTCCGACGCCCACGTCAGGGTGTCGAACAGGGTGGGAGAGTAGTCGGCCTCGGCTTCGGCTACGAGCGCCCCCCGGTCCGGCGGCTCGAACTCATGGCCGCCGCTGCATGCGGCGGCCGCCGCTAGAGACAGAATGACGATCCCGGAGAGCGTTCGACGGGTCATGGCGTGGTATCAGTCGTGGTCGGATGAATGAGCGTGGCGCCCGGCACCAGGCTCTGGGCCTTGGCGAGCGCTTCCTTGGCCTCGTCCTCGTTCCCCAGGGCGTGTTGCGCCATGTAGACGCCGAACCACCCTGCGGCAACGTCAGGAGCAAGGTCCACCGCCTCTTGGTAGTGGCGCAGGGCCTCCTCGAGTTCCTTCGCGCGGAAGGCCGTGCTCCCGCTGTCAAGCTGCGCTACCACCTCCACGGGGAGGTTCTCCCGTCGCTGCATCGCCTCCACTGGATCCATCGTGTCCGTCCTCTGGTCGTCGGGCTTTCTGCAAGAGACCGCGGCGGCCAGGACGAGCACGAGCGCCAACACACGCTTCGCACTCATGGCGCACTCCCATTCAGAGGGTTCTTTATGTGACACGCCGTGCACGTCCGCGGGCTACGCGCCCACGCACGCTCAGCGTCGAAGTTCTCTCCGTGGGGGTTGATCTTGAACGCGCCCAGGACGCCGTGGCACTGGACGCAATCGCGCTGCTTGTGGCAGCTGGTGCAGCTCTCCAGGTTCTGGCGCGCGGCCTGCCCGTGCCTCAGGAGCCAGACCGCCTGACCGTTGTGGTAGCCGGGTCCGAGGCGCCCCTGGCTGGTGAGACCGCTCTCCACGTGGCAGGCGCGGCAGAAGACCTGCACGTTGTGGCAGTTGGCGCATTCCACGTCCCGTCCGAAGGCCTCGGCGGCGTGCGTGGCCACGAAGTTGGCGGGATGGTAGCCACCGTTGGACTGGCCGTCGTGACACTCGACGCAGAAACGCTCCACGTGGCAGGTGTTGCACGAGCTCTGGTCGGTGGCGGCCAGCGTACCATGGACCTTGAGGAAGAAGGCGTTGGCGTGGCTCTCGGGGGCGTGGGGCGTGATGTGCACCCCGGGGGCGACCACGTCCTCCCGCGACGGCAGGGCAGCCACCGCGTCCGGCGTTGGCGCCACGTGACAGGCCCGGCAGTCCTCCGTGGTGTGGCACGTGGCGCACGCCTGTGGAGACGCCTGGGTCCCGTGCTCGTTCAGCCAGCCTTCATCGGCATGGCTGGACGGGCGGTTGTAGTGGGCCACGGCGGGGGGAAGCTCCATGTCCTTGGGCGCGAACGGCACCTTGGCGATCTCAGGCCGGTCCGCCGCGTCCACGTGACAGCTCACGCACCGGTCCGCGGTATGGCACGTGGCGCATCGCGTCGGGTTTGCCGCGGCGTCACGGCCGTGGTCGCGTCCCAGGAAGCTCCCCGCCTCGTGGTCCGCCGGCGGCGTGATCTCTTCGATCCGCTGCCGGGAGAAGTGGGAGTCGGCAAGAGGCACGTGGCAGGTGGCGCAGTCGGCGTCCACCTTGTGCTGCGTGGCCCGGTGCGCGTGGCAAGACCAGCACGTCCCCAACTGGATGTCGGAGGAGACGTCCATGCGGTCTTGTCCTTCGGGCACGTGGCACGCCGAGCAGGCCGGCACCTGGTCGCCCGCACGCTCGAGCCGCGCGGCGTGGGTATCGTGCCGGAACTTCAGGTTGCTGATGCGCTCCCGATGTCCGTCCCACGCCACCCGGGGCATCTCCGATCCGTCGTGGCATCGGGCGCATACGTCGGGAGACGGGAAATAGGTCGCCTGATCACCCGCCGGGATCCCCTCGTGGCAGCCCGTGCAGAGCGGGAAGAGGCGCGAATGCGCCTCGTGGGGGAAGCCCTGAACCTGAGGTGCGGGCTGGATCGAGGGCTTGGGAGACCTCGCTTCCAGGGCAACGGCGCCCATGCCCGTACCCAGAGCCAGGGCGAGGGCCACGCCGGCCAGCAGGAGCGGGCGGCGGGGCGCGGTCGTTCCGGGTCGCCGGGCGCTCATCGTCCACTCCTCCGGTTGGCCAGCCCCGGGTCCTCGCCGACATCGATCTTGAGGGAGGTCCAGGCTCGATTCTGATTCCAGGGGCTCGTGAAGACGTTCCCACCGTCACGGTGTCGGAGCACCGAGAACCCGCCTGTGAGCGAGGCCCGATCCAGGACGCGCCAGTCGAAGGAGAGCCCGCCTCCCACGGCTCGGCCCTCTCCGACCCTGAACTCGTCGATCTGCTGGAATGTGCTCCCCGACGCGGACACGGAGAGATCTTCCGTAGGCTGGTAGCGCACCGAAACATCGCCCGAGTTCAGGAAGCCACCCGGACCCCATTCCAGTCGGTACGAGGCGTCCACGGTCCAGTCCGTGGTCGGCTGCCAGAGTGCGCCGGCGTTGGCGCGCCACCCGTGGTCGGTGAGGCGCTCGAAGACCTTCGTCGTATGCGTATCCCCGTAGGAGCGGTACCCACCCGAGGCCCACATGCCGAAGTTCGGCCGGGCGGACCAGTTGGCGCGGAGCTCTCCCTCCGAATACGCCACGGGCTCGAAGAAGCCCCAGATGGTATTGAGCTGGAAGTACGGCATGTAGCGCCGCGCCGTCGCCTCCACGAGCCAGTGTCCGTCGGCCAGGGGCATGGAGAGCGTCAGGTGGCTCTTGCCCCACTGCTCGAAGGAGAAGTCGTAGTCGGCGGAGCCCGAGACCCGCGCGTGGGGGAGCACGGTGACGAAGTCCACGGACGCCCGCTCCCCCACCAGGCTCGAGCGGTCGGCCAGAATCTCGCGCTGGTACCGGGCCGTGACGGTGGATCCGAAGACCCGGCCCCGCGCGCTCCCCCCGAAAAGGTAGGAGCTCTCATCGAAGAAGAAGTCGCCCAGACCGCGCAGGGCATCGGCCGAGGGCTCACGAAGGCCGCGCGCCAGGCTCCTGCCGCCGTACGCCTCGACCTGGAACTGGGTCGCGGTGAAGGCGACGCTCCCACCGTCGAATGCCGGGAAACCGAGTCCTGAGCGCACCTCCTGCCGTCCGGCCCGGACCTTCCAGGGGCCACGTCGGAGCTGCGCGTAGCCGAGGAGCATGTCGAACGCGTCGTCGGACCGTGGCCACAGAAGGTCGCTCCCTCCGTGGGCCCGTCCCCGCAGCAGGGTCGTGAAGCTCAGCCCCTGGACGCCGAAGCCCCAGGCGGTGAGGCTCACGTCCTGCGTGGCCGCGATCACCCGGTCCTTGGCCAGGGCCAGGTATCCCGTGCAGAGATCGCCGGCGACGCAGCTCACGCGCTGCCCCTGGTAGAGGAAGCGGCCGTCAGCGTCGGTGAGCACCTCCGAGCGGGGCACGGTGTCCAGGCCCAGGGGTCGGAGCTCCACCATCTGGACGGTGGTCCCCACCCACCCCCGCACGCCCTGAGCCGCCAGGTCCGAGGACGCGGAGACCAGCAGGACGAAAGCGAGGATGGCGGTCGCGCCAAGGGCACGGGGGGCGGACGTGAGGTTCTTGGGGGTCGGGGCCGGACGTGAGGAGGTTCCGGCACTCGGCCCACGTCCCCAATGGGTCATGGTCTTGACTCCCTTCCCGCTCCTCCGGGGCTGGGCAGTGTGTGGCAGTCAACGCAAACGCGGCCTGGCTGATGGTCCTTCATGTCCTGATGGCATACGAGGCACACGGCGCGCGTCCTCGGCAGCCCGTTGTCGAACGGCGGGTCCTGGTGGCACCCCGACCCCGAGCACGTCACGTGGGCTCTCGCGGAGGGATGCACCTGGACCGGCGGCTTCCGGTGGCATGCCGTGCAGTCGTTGTCCGGCTGGTGGTGCTCCTTGTGGCACTGGTCGCAGTCCACCTGCGCCGCGCTGAGGGCCAGCCCCTCCGTGTGGCACGTAGCGCACTCGAGGTTCGCGTGCTTCGCGTGGGGGAACGTCATGACGCGGTTTGGATCCGACGTCCCGACGGAGAAGGTCACGGACCGGACCTCCCTGAAGCTCCGGCTGGGAGCGTCCGACGGCTGGTGACACCGGCTGCAGTTGTTGGATACCGGTGCCGTATGATGGCACCCGCGGCAGTCGTTGAGGGTCACCACCTTCAGACCCCCATGGGTGTCGGTGGTGGAGTGGCAGTTGCGACAGTCCACCGAGCGGTGCTGGGAGTGGAGGAAGCGGGGCCGCTCCTGGGTCTGCTCTGCAGTCTCGAGTGGCGCTGCGCTCGACAGACCCACCCCCGCCCCGACGCTCATGGGCCTGAGCAGTGGGTCGGGATCCCCGAGCAGCGAGCTCAGACTGACAGGGAGGTGAGCCCCCGAGCCGACCGTGTCGGGCGGCGTGGTGTCCGGGGAGAGGGTGTCCTTCACCACGGCCGTGTCCCACGCCGGATGCGGCACGGTCAGGCTGTCGTTGACCACGCCCTGATGGCAGTCGGTGCACCGGTCACCCTGGACCTTGAAGTCGTGCGGCTTGTGACAGTACGTGCAGTCCTCCAGCACCCCGGGCTCCAGCCCCCGGTGCATGGGGCTCACCGTGTCCGCGCGCTCATGACATCCTGCGTTGGCGCAGGACTCTACGGCCTCGGCGGGCGTGGACTGCGTGTGGGGATTGTGACAGGCGGCGCACACGCCCTTGTGGGGATCGGGCTTGGGCATGCGCACCATGGCGCGCATGGCGTGGCAGCTCAGGCACTCGTCCTGATCGGGGAGGATGGCGGCATCCACGTTGCTCCCCA
>JASFRY010000316.1:0-5794 GCA_050114675.1 Gemmatimonadota bacterium
GTGGATCTTGGAAGGCCGAATGAACACCGCGGCCACGGAGGTCGAGGGCCGGGCCACCTGCACCGATGCGAACCGTGCGGGGGAGGATCCCCTGGAAGCACGCTTCTCCCTGACTCGGCTCTAGCGTCCTGTTTCTGCGACCCACGCCTCTACCCTGGACGCGTCACCCTCCGAATCCTGACGCCCGCTCCCTCAGCCGCAGGGGATCGTGGGGAGGATCGCCTGGAAGAAGGGGAGCGCCAGCGCCTGACTGGCCTCACCCTGATCCCCGTTCTTGACGAGGACCGTGATCTTCAAGGAGCCCTTCAGCGCGACGTACTCGTCACCCTTGGGCCGCACGGCGAATCCCACGGGCCATCCCGACACGGTGATGATCTGGCTCCCACCGTGGAGCAGCGTCGAGCTGGCCTCGTGCGCGGACGCGCCGGTAGCCGGCTTGGCGTTGGGTTCGATGGACAGGACCGCCCACGGTTCGCTCTCCCGTCGCCCGGGATCCGTGGGCCGGTAGAGGGCCATACACCCCGACCCGGGCGCTACCGAGAACTCTTTGGGCAGGCCCTTCACCGACTCCGGGAACAGGTCCGGGAGGAACGGGAGTGGAGCAGGCTTGCACGTCTGGGCGTGGGCAGGCGCCGCCAGGAGGGCAGCGAGCAACAGGGAGGGGAGGCAGGGACGCATGGTGCTCCTCCTCGCAGTAGATGCTGCGTTCCGCGTAAGGGGGCAGCACGCCCGACGGGCGCCCTCCGCAAAATAAAAGCTACCGCCGAGACGTCGTCGGGGGCATCGGGATTTCCCCTACAGACCTCGTCGGGCGCTCTTGGACGCTGCCCCCGTGCTTGACGCGGGAGCCACTTACCTCAACAATTGAGGGGTGAGACGCCTCAATGATTGAGGCGAACGCCCGAGCCCCTGGGATCCCTTGATGACCGCATCGCCACTTCCGTTGCTGCCCGGCACCCTGGACGTGCTGGTCCTGGCGTCACTCGAACACGGTCCGCGTCACGGCTATGACGTAGCCGATTGGATCCGCTCCCGGAGCGCCGACGCCCTGCAAATCGAGGATGGAGCGCTCTATACCGCGCTCCATCGGCTGGAGAAGCGAGGGCTGCTCTCGGCGGAGTGGGGGGTATCCGACTCACGCCGAAAGGCCAAGTACTACAGCCTCACCTCCGACGGGGCGGTCCGACTGGCCGAGGAGACGCGCTCCTGGACGCGCTATGCGTCGGCGGTCTTCCGGGTGTTGGGTCGGACCGTGGAGGTGGCGGGCGCGTGAGCCGGCCTCGGGGGTGGCGGAGGCTCTTCCGGATCGGACCGTTCCGCAGGGACGCGCTCCAGGACCTGGACGACGAGCTGGACTTCCACTTCCAGGAGGCGGTCGGTCGTCTGACGGAGCAGGGCCGGACAAGAGAGGAGGCGCTGCGCGAAGCCCGTCGCCGCTTCGGGGACGTGAGCCGCTACCGCAGGGAGCTGCACCGGATCGACAGGGGGAGGATGATGCGGGAGGGATGGACGATGTGGGTCGCAGACCGGGTCGGAGACGCGCGGCGATCGCTTCGGAGTCTGGCGCGCCAGCCGGGCTTCACCGCGGCGGTGGTCCTGACCTTCGCCCTGGGGATCGGCGCCAACGCAGCCCTCTTCGGCATCGTGGACCGCCTTGTGCTGGAGCCACCGGCGCACATTCAGGATCCGGAATCGGTGGTGACGCTCACGGTGGAGCGCTCGTTCCTCGGGCGCATGCGTACCACGAGCACCATGGCGTGGGACGACTTCAACGACTTCGAGGCGGCCCGGGGCTTCAGTGGGGTGGCGGCCTACACGCCCCAGAGCCTGACGCTGGGCGAAGGCCAGGGGGTGCAGCGGGTCCAGGCCATGCTCACCACCGCCGGCATGTTCCCTCTCCTGGGCGTCCACGCCCACGCAGGACGCTTCTATGGGGAGGACGACGATCGGTTCGGTGCCCCGCTGGTTGCCGTGCTGGGCTACGATCTCTGGCACGCCCGGTACGGCGGCGACTCCGGCGTGGTGGGCCGGACCATCCACCTGGCCGGCACCCCGTACACTGTCGTAGGTGTGGCGCCGAAGGGGTTCACCGGTGTCCGGCTCAATCGCGTGGACGTATGGCTGCCACTGCGGCCGGCCAAGGTCGCCATCGACGGCGGCGACCGTTGGTTCTCGGGGCGCGGCTACTACTTCCTGCGGGTGGTGGCCCGACTGGCGACCGACGTGACCCGGACCCAGGTCGCAGACGAGGCCACGCGGCTCCATCGCGCGGGCCGCGAGGAGTCCATACGAGAGGACGGGTATCCCGCGGATGCCCGTATCCGCACCGAGCCCCTCGTGAACGTCGCGGGTCCCGACGCACCCCCGGAGGGCCGCGTCTCGTTGTGGCTGGCCGGAGTCTCCCTCCTGGTGCTCCTCATCGCATGCGCCAACGTGGCGAACCTCCTGCTGGCCCGCGGCGTGCGGCAGTGGCGCGAGAGCGCAGTGCGCCTGGCCCTGGGCATCAGCCCCATGCGGCTGGTGGAGCAGCGGGTGCTCGACTCCCTCATCCTGGCGCTGGGCGGTGGGGCCGTGGGCCTGGCAGTGGCCCGCTGGGGCGGGGCTTGGCTCCGGTCCACACTGCTGCCCCAGGTGGATTGGTCCGCCCTGGACCAGACGCGCGTGCTGTGGTTCGCGCTGGGGGTGTCGGTTCTGGCCGGCCTCCTGGCCGGCGCGGCGCCGGCGGCCCTGGCGGCCAGGCAGCGTCTGGTGGGAGCCCTCTCGGCGGGCGGGCGAGGATCTACGCTGGGTAAGCGGCTCCGGGGCCTGCTCACGGTCGGGCAGGCGGCGCTGGCGGCCGTGCTTCTGGTGGGGGCGGGACTCTTCGTGCTCAGCCTCCGGGCCGCCCGCGACACGGACCTGGGCTTCGACGCGGATCGCCTGGTCGACGTGCGGCTGGAAGCCTCCGGGGAGCTTTCCGGGGAGGAGGAGACGGCTCTCTACCGGACCGCGCTGGAGCGGGTCTCGGCGCTGCCGGGTGTGGTATCCGCTGCCGTCAGCAGCGTGCCCTTCGGATGGAGCTTTTCGTGGGACCTGGGCGCCGAGGGGTTGGACTCCATCCCGCCGAATCCCGAGGGGGGCCCGTACTACCACCTGGTGAGCGCCGACTACTTCGAGACCATGGGCATCGCGGTGCTCCAGGGCCGGGCGCTCCGCGCCGACGACTTCGGCGGCCCCCCGGTGGCCGTGATCAACGGACGCATGGCAGAGCTGCTCTGGCCGGGCCGGCAAGCCTTGGGCCGGTGCCTCTACGTGGGCTCCGATGATCCGCCATGCACACGGGTCGTGGGGATCACCGAGTACGCCCACAGGAATGGGGTGGTGGAGGAGGAAGCACCCCAGTACTACCTCCCCCTGGAAGACGGCGAGGGTGGGCACGCGGGCGTCCTTTTCGTACGCGTGTCCGGAGACGCGGCCGCGGAGGCCGGCGTTCTCGCTCGGGGTCTCCTGACGGGCCTCCCTGGCGTGCGCTTCGTCCAGGCTCGGCCCCTTCGGGCCCTCATGGCGTCCGAGTTCCGGGGATGGCGCTTGGGAAGCACCATCTTCTCCCTCTTCGGGATTCTGGCGCTGTTGGTGGCCGCGGTGGGCCTGTACAGCCTGTTGGCGTTCGACGTGGCGGAGCGCCGGCGGGAGATCGGGATCCGGCTCGCGCTGGGCGCATCGGGGGGGCGCATCCGGGGAAACGTCCTGTCACGAGCCATGGGGCTCGCATTCGTCGGCGTGGCCCTGGGCACCGCCATGGCATGGCTCCTGGCGCCCTACGCGTCGGACCTCCTCTTCCAGGTCTCTCCGCGGAGCCCGGAGGTGTTCGCGGTGGCGGCGTTGGTTCTCCTCGTCGCGGCCGCCGCCGCCGGCGTGCTCCCGGCGAGGCGGGCCATCCGCGTCGAGCCCACGGAAGCCCTCCGCACGGAGTGAGGGAGCGCTGTCGGGCGTGATCGCGGCATCGGGGGCACTGCACTAGATTCCGGGACGATTGTCATCGTCGCGATCTTCCCGGGAGTCCATCCCTTGAAACGCATACTCGTCACCGGGGCCGGGGGTCAGATCGGCTCCTGGCTCGTTCCCCGGCTGCGTGCCCTCTACGGTGACGCGGCCGTGCTCGCCACCGACATCCGACACCTGGGTCCCGAGATGTCCGAGGCGGGTCCCTTCCAGGTTCTCGACGCCACCGATGCCCGGGCCGTGGGGCAGGCGGTCATGCGCCATGACGCCGACGCCGTGTTCCACCTGGCCGCCATCCTCTCCGCCGTGGGCGAGCGGGATCCCCGCCTGGCTTGGCATGTGAACATGTCGGGCCTGGAAGCAGTGCTGGAGGTGGCGCGGGAGCAGGGCTGCGCCGTCTTCACCCCGAGCTCCATCGGCGCATTCGGGCCCGAGAGCCCCAAGAACCCCACACCCCAGGACACGGTCATGCGACCTCGCACCGTGTATGGGATCACCAAGGTCGCCGGGGAGCTCCTCTGCGACTACTACCATCATCGCTACGGCGTGGACACCCGAGGCGTGCGCTACCCCGGCCTCATCTCCTACGGCGCTCCACCGGGCGGGGGGACCACGGATTGGGCCGTGGACATCTTCTACCAGGCGGTGGAGCAGGGGCGCTACGCGTGCTTCCTGGGGGAGGGCACCCAACTCGACATGATGTACATGCCCGACGCCTTGCGCGCTGCCATCGGCGTGATGGAGGCAGACCCGGACCGGCTGACGCACCGCAACGCCTTCAACGTCACCGCCATGCAGCTCGCGCCCGAGACCCTGGCCGGGGAGATCCGGAAGCATGTCCCGGGCTTCGAGCTGTCGTACGACGTGGATCCGGTGCGCCAGGCCATCGCCGAGTCCTGGCCCGACCGCATCGACGACACGGCGGCACGGGACGAGTGGGGCTGGAAGCCCGAATACGACGTGGCCGCCATGACGGCCGACATGCTCGAGCACCTGAGAAGCTGAGACAAGAGAGGAATCATGCCGCTCGACCGACTGAGCGCCGTGCTGGACGCCCATGTGAAGGGACTGGAAGAGGCGGGCACCGCCAAGGGAGACGAAGCCGTGGTGGTGGCCGTGAGGCCCGCCGAAGGTGACCGCGGGCCCCGCTTCCTTCTGCGGGGCGAGGGTGACAAGGAGTTCATCCGCCTCAACTCCAACTCGTACATGGGGATGGGCCTGCACCCCCAGGTCATGGCTGCCGAAGAGGAGGCGACCCGGACGTTCGGCGCCGGCCCTGGTGCCGTTCGCTTCATCAGCGGGACCTACGAGGCCCACGTGGAGCTCGAGCGGACCCTGGCCGCCTTCCACGGTCGTGAAGCCGCCATGGCCTTCTCGTCGGCCTATGCCACCGTGGTCTCGACCCTCGTGCCGCTGGTGACGCCCGAGACGGTGCTCATCTCCGACGAGCTGAACCACAACTGCATCATCAACGCCATGCGTCTCGCACGTCCGGCGGGCAAGGAGGTCTATGCCCACCTTGACCTCGAGGGGCTCGACGCGCGGCTCGAGGCTTGGAGGGGGAAGGCCAAGCGAGCCATCGTGGTCACCGACGGGATCTTTTCCATGCGCGGAGACCACGCGCCCCTGGACCAGATTGTGGAGGTCTGCCGTCGGCACGACGACGGCTACGAGGAAAACGTGGTTCTCGTGGTGGACGACTCCCACGGTGTGGGTGCATTCGGCGCGACCGGCCGCGGCACGGAGGAGTACACCGAATCTCCGCCGGTGGACATTCTGGTGGGGACGCTCGGCAAGGCCTTCGGCGTGAACG
>JASFRY010000317.1:0-5792 GCA_050114675.1 Gemmatimonadota bacterium
CCCAGGTGAACCTCACCGCCACCGAGACGTTCTACCCCGAGCGCCGGCCCTTCTTCCTGGAGGGATCCAGCATCTTCAACTTCAGCATCGCTCTGGGCGACGGTGACGGTGCGGGCGAATCCCTCTTCTACTCCCGGCGCATCGGACGCCCGCCCCAGGGCAGCGTGGACGCCGACGACGCCTGGGTGAAGCAGGACCCCCAGACCACGATCCTCGGTGCCTGGAAGCTCTCCGGAAAGACGGCGAGCGGATGGTCCATCGGGGCCCTCCACGCCCTCACCTCCGAGGAGACCGCCCGGGTGGCCCCCGAGTCCGGCGCCTCGGGATACGACCAGGCCGTGGAGCCGTTCACCAGCTACGGGGTCGTCCGCGTGCAGCGCGACTTCCGCGAGGGCCGCTCGGCCGTGGGCGTCATCGCCACGTCGGTGAACCGCGACCGGCAGGTGGCCGACCAGCTCCATCTCCGGCGGGGCGCGTACACCGGCGGCGCGGACTTCCGGCACCGCTTCGGAGGTGATCGCTACCAGGTGAGCGGCTACCTCCTCGGGTCGGCGATCTTCGGCTCCGAGGAGGCCATGCTCGACGCCCAGACGTCGTCGCTCCGCTACTACCAGCGGCCCGACGCCGACTACCTGCGTCTCGACTCGACGCGGACCAGCCTCACGGGTGGCTCGGCGTTCCTGGCGCTGCAGAAGATCGGGGGCGAGCACTGGCGCTTCTCCACCGGGCTGCACACCCGGACGCCGGGCTTCGAGGCCAACGACATCGGCTACCAGCGCGACGCCGATTCCTTCATGAACTGGTTCTGGGTGGCGTACCAACAGAACACGCCCCAGGGACCCTTCCGTCGCTGGAACGTGAACGTCAACGGGTGGACCGGCTGGAACTACGGCTGGGACCACACCGGCATGGGCGGCAACGTCAACGGCAGCCTCCAGCTCCGGAGCTTCTGGTCGGTGTACGCCGGCGTGAACCGGAACCTGAGCGCGCTTTCGGGAAGGACGCTCCGGGGCGGCCCCCTCTTCCGCCGCGAGCCGGGCACCAACTTCTGGGCCGGCGTGTCGTCCGACTCCCGGAAGGCCGTGCAGGGCAACGTAAACACCTGGGGCAACGTGCGGAGGGAGAGCCATTCGTGGAACATGGGGGTGTCGCCCAGCATCCGTTTCCGTCCGTCGGGGCGGGCGACCTTCAGCCTGGGAGCCGACCTGAGCCGGAACGTGGACGACTACCAGTGGGTGGACGAGCTGGGCACCAGCGCCGATCCGCGCTACGTCTTCGGACGCATCGACCAGACCACCGTGGGCCTCACGGCGCGGGTGGACTACGCATTCACGCCGGAGCTGTCCCTCCAGGTCTACGCCCAGCCTTTCGTGAGCGCCGGGCGCTACAGCGACTTCAAGCGCGTGGCCGACCCCAGGGCCGAGCGTTACGCGGGCCGGTTCGCGCCGCTCGCCGTGCGCGATGAGGACGGCACGCTCTACGCAGACCTGTACGGGAACGGGAACGAGACGTCCTTCAGCGACCCCGACTTCAACTTCAAGCAGTTCCGCTCCAACGTGGTGCTGCGCTGGGAGTACAAGCCGGGCTCGACGCTGTACGCCGTGTGGGCCCAGGGCCGCAACGACTTCGTGGAGAACGGCGCCTTCGACGTGGGCGGTGACATGCACAACCTCTTCGGGGTGCGCCCCAACAACGTGTTCATGATCAAGGCGAGCTACTGGCTCAGCCGGTAGCAGCCACGGTCCACCCCCTCGCCGCGACACGGCCCCGGGGCCCCTCGGGTTCCGGGGCCGCGTCGCATCCGGAGCGGGACACTTGGCCCGCGCCGAACCGCATGCTACGTTGGAGGCACAATCGAATCGGGGCGATTTGCGGCATATTGCGGCCCCGTCGCCGTTCCACGATGCGCATGGACGGCGGCGAACGTGCTAAAAAGCCTCCGCCCCTTCGCGCTTGGCCGCGACGGGGCGATTGGCTTGTTGGGAAGAAGACCACCATGTCCCTACAATCCGACGCAGCCACTCGCGCCCGGCGCGCGACCCTCCTCCGGGACCACCTGGCACGGCGCATCCTCCTCATGGACGGCGCCATGGGCACCATGATCCAGGCGTACCGGCTCTCGGAAGAAGACTTCCGGGGTGACCGGTTCCGGGATCACGCCACTGCGCTGCAGGGCGCCAACGACCTTCTGTCGCTGACCCGGCCCGACGTGATCCAGGAGATCCATCGCGCCTACCTGGACGCCGGTGCGGACCTCATCGAGACCAACACCTTCAGCGCCAACCGGATCTCCCTGGCCGACTACGGCCTGGAGGACCAGGTCCTGGAGATCAACCGCGCCGCCGCCAGGGTGGCCCGGGCCGCCGTGGACGCTGCCGAGGCCGCCCAGCCCGACCGGCCACGCTGGGTGTTGGGCGCCCTGGGGCCCACCACGCGCTCGGCGTCCATCTCCCCCGACGTGGGGGATCCGGGCAAGCGGAGCGTCACCTTCGACCAGCTGGCCGAGGCGTATGGCGAGCAGGCGCGCGGCCTCCTGGAAGGCGGTGTGGACGTGCTCCTGGTGGAGACGGTGTTCGATACCCTCAACGCCAAGGCGGCCCTCTACGGCATCTCCACCGTACTGGCCCAGCGGGGCGAAGACGTGCCCGTCATGATCTCTGGGACCATCACGGACCAGAGCGGCCGCACCCTCTCGGGCCAGACGCCCGAGGCGTTCTACAACTCGGTGCGCCACGGCGCACAGCCCGGCCCGGGCCGTGCCTCGGGCCTCCTGAGCGTGGGCCTCAACTGCGCCCTGGGCGTGGACCAGCTCCGCCCCTTCCTCGAAGAGCTCGCCGAGGTGGCAGACCTCCCGGTGAGCTGCTACCCCAACGCCGGGCTGCCCAACGAGCTGGGCGAGTACGACGACACACCGGAGCACATGGCCGCCGTGGTGCGCGACTTCGCCGAGGCAGGCTTCCTCAACATCGTGGGCGGCTGCTGCGGCACCCGGCCGGAGCACATCCGTGCCATGGCCGAGGCGGTGCGGGAGATGACGCCCCGGCCCGTTCCAGAGCGTCCGGTGCGGACCCGCCTCTCCGGTCTCGAGCCGCTGACCATCGGGCCCGACTCCCTCTTCGTGAACGTGGGGGAGCGCACCAACGTGACCGGTTCCCGGCGCTTCGCGCGGCTGATCCGCGAGAACGACTACGACACAGCGCTGGACGTGGCCCGCCAGCAGGTGCAGGGCGGCGCCCAGATCCTGGACGTCAACATGGACGAGGGGCTCCTGGACTCCCCTGCCGCCATGGTGCGCTTCCTGAACCTGGTGGCCGCCGAGCCCGAGATCGCCAGGATCCCCATCATGGTGGACTCGTCCAAATGGGAGGTGCTGGAGGCCGGCCTGAAGGTTCTGCAGGGCAAGGGCGTGGTGAACTCCATCAGCCTCAAGGACGGCGAGGAGGCCTTCCGGGAGAAGGCACGTCTGGTCCGGCGCTATGGCGCCGCTGCCATCGTCATGGCCTTCGACGAGGACGGTCAGGCCGACACCCTGGAGCGGCGCGTGGCCGTCTGCCGGCGGGCCTACCGGATCCTGACGGAGGAGGAGGGCTTCCCACCCCAGGACATCATCTTCGACCCCAACGTCTTCGCCGTGGCCACCGGCATCGCCGAGCACGACCCCTACGCCATGTGGTTCATCGAGGCGGTGCGCCGGATCAAGGAGACGTGCCCCTGGGCCCTCACCAGCGGCGGCATCAGCAACGTGTCGTTCTCCTTCCGGGGCAGCCCGGAGGTGCGTGAGGCCATGCATGCCGCATTCCTCTACCACGCCGTCGAGGCGGGGCTGGACATGGGCATCGTCAACGCCGGGGCGCTCCCGGTCTACGACGAGATCCCTTCGGACCTCCTGGACGCGGTGGAGGACGTGCTCTTCGCCCGGGACCCCGGCGCCACCGAGACGCTCACCAGGATGGCCGAGGAGCGCACCGGCACCACCGAGACGCGCCGGGAGGAAGACCTGTCGTGGCGGGAGCTGCCGGTGAGGGAGCGCCTGGCCCATGCCCTGGTGAAGGGGATCGACGCCTACGTCGAGGAGGATGCCGAGGAGGCGCGCCAGGGCAGCACGCGTGCCCTCGACGTCATCGAAGGCCCGCTCATGGACGGCATGAACGTGGTGGGTGACCTCTTCGGGAGCGGGCGCATGTTCCTCCCCCAGGTGGTGAAGAGCGCCCGGGTCATGAAGAAGGCCGTGGCCTACCTGGTGCCCTACCTGGAGGCCGAGCAGGTGGGCAATGAGGGAAAGGGCAAGGTGCTCCTGGCCACGGTGAAGGGCGATGTCCACGACATCGGCAAGAACATCGTGGGCGTCGTGCTGGGGTGTAACGGCTACGGGGTGGTGGACCTGGGCGTCATGGTGCCGGCCGAGAAGATCCTGGAAGCGGCTCGGGCCGAGAAGGCGGACGTGATCGGTCTCTCGGGTCTCATCACGCCGTCGCTGGACCAGATGGTGCACGTGGCGCAGGAGATGGAGCGCCTGGGCTTCGAGCTGCCGCTGCTCATCGGCGGCGCCACCACGTCCAAGGCCCACACCGCCCTGAAGATCGAAGGACGCTACCACGGCCCGGTCGTCCACGTGCTGGACGCGTCACGCTCGGTAGGGGTGGTGGGGAAGCTCCTGGACGACAAGAGCCGGGAGGCCTTCATGGCCGACGTACGCGCCGACTACGAGGAGACCCGCAAACGACGGGCGCAGCGGCGTGAGAAGCGGGATCTCCTTTCCCTGGACGAGGCCCGGAGACGCGCCTTCCGCACGGACTGGGCCGCCTACGAGGCGCCGACGCCCCGCGCTCCCGGGATCCACACCTTCGAGGTGCCGTTGGCGGAGCTCAGGGAGACCATCGACTGGACACCGTTCTTCCAGACCTGGGAGCTGCGCGGGTCCTTCCCAGCCATCTTCGACGACGAAGCGGTGGGGGAGCAGGCCCGCACCCTCTACGACGACGCACGCGCCCTCCTGGAGCGCATGGAGGCCGAGGGCGTGCTGAAGCCCCGGGGCGTGGTGGGTCTCTTCCCCGCCAACGCCGTGGGCGACGACGTTGAGCTCTACACGGGCGAGGACCGGAGCGAGGTGCTCCGCGTCATCCACGGGCTGCGGCAGCAGTTCGCCAAGGACGGGCGCGAGAACCTGTGCCTGTCGGACTTCGTGGCGCCACGGGACTCGGGCGTGGGCGACTGGGCCGGGGCCTTCGCCGTGACGGCGGGCTCGGTGGCCCGTTTCGTGGCCGCCGCCGAGGAGGCCCACGACCCCTACACCGCCATCCTGGCCAAGTCGGTGGCGGACCGGGTGGCCGAGGCGCTGGCCGAGCACACCCATCGGCGGGTACGGAAGGAGCTCTGGGGCTACGCGCCGCGCGAGCGGCTGTCCAACGACGAGCTCATCGCCGAGACGTACCGGGGCATCCGTCCCGCGCCCGGCTACCCGGCGTGCCCCGACCACACGGAGAAACGCACCCTCTTCTCCCTCCTCGACGTGGAGGAGACGGTGGGCATCCACCTCACCGAGAGCTGTGCCATGGACCCGCCGCCGTCGGTGAGCGGGTGGTACTTCGCCCACCCCCAGGCCCAGTACTTCGGCGTGGGCCGCCTGGGCAGCGACCAGGTGGCGGACTACGCCCGTCGCAAGGGGATGGACGTGGCCGAGGTGGAGCGGTGGCTCGCGCCCAACCTGGGCTACGATCCGGAGAACGAGCGATGAAGGCCTTCCTGGATTCGGGCCGCGTCCACCTCTTCGACGGCGCCATGGGCACGCTGCT
>JASFRY010000318.1:0-5775 GCA_050114675.1 Gemmatimonadota bacterium
ACAGCATGTAGAGCGTGCTCTGCCATCGCGGAGTTGCTGCCAGGTGTCGTACGCCGCCCACCCGGCCACAGAGCCGTCGGCGTCCCCGTCCTTGATGACCGGACGTTACGTCTATAGTATAGACGAAACGCCTAGATCGAGGCAGAACTCCAACCGGACGGGCCCCATGAAGGTGGATCGCTTCCTGCCCCTGAAGTCCCGCGACTACCACATCCTGATGGCGTTGTCGCGGACGGACCTCCACGGCTACGGCCTCATGAAGGCCCTGGAGGCGGAGAGCGGCGGGCTCCTCCGGCTCGATCCCACGAGCCTCTATCGGCGCCTCAAGGCGCTCCTTCGCGACGACCTTGTGGAGGAGGCGGAGGCTGAGCCCGATGACATCACCGGCGACCCCCGGCGGCGGTACTACCGCATCACACGGCTGGGTCTCGAGGTGTTGCGCGCCGAGGTCCGGCGCATGCGGGAGCTGGTACGTCGGGCCGAGGACCAGAAGCTGGTGCCCGAGCTGTGACGCAGCGGCGGGGCTCGCGCCTGTATCGACTCCTGCTCCTCGTCTTTCCCACGGAGTTCCGCCGGAGGTTCGGAGAGGAGTTGGAGGCGACGTTCGTCCAGCGCCGCGACGACGCGGCGCGCGAGCGGGGCTGGGTGGGTGCGGCAGGCGTGTGGTCACGTGCAGTGCCGGCGGTCCTGGCGAACGGCATCGCCGAACGCTTGAGCCGGGCCAGTGAGAAGGATCCGCAACATCCCGCGGACGCCGGTGGACGGAGCAAGGTCGTGGCGAGGCACGGAACGGGAGGTGCGGGGATGTTCGGAAGTGAGTTCCTGAGAGCCGCGCGTGGCCTCATCCGCGCGCCGCGCTACACGGTGGCCACGGTGGTGACATTCGGCCTGGTCATCGGCGCCAGCACGCTCTTCTTCGCCGTGGTGGACGGCGTCATCTTCCGCCC
Source organism: Gemmatimonadota bacterium (assembly GCA_050114675.1). Lineage (GTDB taxonomy): Bacteria > Gemmatimonadota > Gemmatimonadetes > Longimicrobiales > Gaopeijiaceae > SZUA-318. The sequence goes on from JASFRY010000318.1 coordinate 948, forward strand.
CCTGGCTTATCCGGATTCCCGGGATCTGGCCTTCGTGGGCTACGCCACCGACCACGGACCCGCCAGCACGGCGATCTACTCGCTGGATCGCCTGGAGGAGGGCGTGTCGTCCCTGGACGGCATCACCTACTTCTCGACGTACGTTACCATCCTAACCGGGGTCGGCGACCCGGTACGCCTCGCCCAGGCCACTACCTCGTCCGACTACTTCGACGTGCTGGGCGTGAAGCCCGCCGTCGGCCGTGGTTTCCGGCCGGAGGAGGAGGGCCCGGGCGCCCCGGCGGTGGCGGTGATCAGCGACCGGCTCTGGCGGACGCGCTTCCAGTCCGACCCGGCCGTGGTGGGCCGAACCGCGACGTTCGACGCCCAACCCCACGAGATCGTCGGCGTCATGCCGCCCGGCTTCCGGGGCCCCGACGATCTCTTCCGGGACGGGGAGGCCAGGACCGACGTGTGGATGCCCTCCACCGCCGACCCGGTGGCCCAGGGCCCCGGATATTGGACCGTCAGGGGCGTGGCCCGCCTGGCACCGGGAGCGCCCCTGGCTCGTGTGGCCCAGGAGGCCCGCAACGTGGCCGCAGGGATCCGAGGGGAGTATCCGGACGCGTTCCCCGAGTCCGGCTTTGCCCTCGTGCCGCTGCGCGACATGTTCCTGAACGCCCAGGGCCGCCGCATCGTCCTCCTACTCAGCCTGGGCGTCGGCCTCGTCCTCCTGGTGGGGTGCGCCAATGTGGCCAACCTCGCGGTGGCCCGGGGCCTCGCCCGAGAAGAGGCCCGCGCCGTGCGCGTCGCCCTGGGTGCCGGCCGGCGCCACTTGATCACCGAGGTGGTGGCGGAGGTCCTGGTGGTGGGCCTCCTGGGCGGCGCGGCGGGCCTGGTCGTGGCGGCCTTCACGGTGCACGGCTTCCTCGCCGCCGCACCGCCCCTCGCGCTCCTGGACGGCATCCGCATCGACGGCACCGTGGCCCTCGGCGCCGGCGCCCTCACGCTTCTGGCGACACTCCTCGGCGCGCTCATCCCGTCCCTCGAGGTGGCGGCTCGCGCGCCGGGTGCGCTCATGAGCCAGGCTCGCGGGGGCTCCTCCCGCCGCCGGATGCGCGCGCAGCAGATCTTCGCCGGCTTCCAGGTGGCGGCGGCCATCGCCCTGCTGGGCGGGTCCCTCCTGGTCCACGACTCCATCCGCTCGCTGCTCTCTGTGAACCCCGGGTTCAGGGCCGAAGGAGTGCGCGTCGCCCAGATGGACCTGCCGGCGGAGCGATACCCCGACGTCGCCGACCGACTCCGTTTCACCCGGGAGGCGACGGCCGCCCTCGTGGGCCGCGCAGGGATCCAGAGGGTGGCGTTCGTCACGTCCGCACCCCAGGTGGGGAGAAACAACTTCAGCACCCGCGTCTCCATCGACGGCAAGGACCCGGAAGCGGGTGCCACGCCACCCATGGGGTTCTTCCGGGCGGTGACGCCGGGATACCTGGACGCCATGGGGGTCCGGGTGAGGCGGGGGCGCGCCCTCGGTGAAGAGGACGTGGCGGACGGTACGCCCGCCGGCGCCTTGGTGAACGAGGAGTTCGTCCGCCGCTGGCTGGCATCCGGCGACCCGGCGGGCCACACCCTCACGGTCTTCGGCCAGAGCGGCATCCCCATCGTCGGCGTCGTGGAGAACGTCCGATACGGCTCCCTGGGCAACGATCCGGTGCCGGAGATCTACCTGCCCTTCGTGGGGCGCTTCAACGCCGTCTTCCTCGTCGCCCGGTCCGCCGGCGACCCCGCCGAGGTGACCAGAGCCATGCGGGACGGCATTCACGCCATTGACCCGTCCATGCCCATGAACGATATCGCGGCCATGCCCGATCTGGTCCGGGAGAGCATGCGCTCGGAGATCTTCCTCCGGCTCCTGGTGGCCTGCCTGGCGGGCCTCGCCCTGGCTCTGGCCACCGTGGGCACGTACGCGGTGCTGGCGGAGGCGGTGGCACGGAGGAGCCGGGAGATGGGCATCCGGGTGGCGTTGGGCGCGCGGCGCTCCTCGCTGAGGCGGATGGTCCTGGTCCGCGGGCTCAGGATGGTGGCGGGTGGCCTTGTGGTGGGGCTGGGCGCTGCGTACCTCGCCGGCCGCGGGCTGCAGGGCGCGCTCTACGGCGTCCACGCCTCCAGCCCCGAGCCCTACGTTATCAGTGCGGTACTCATGGCGGCGGTGGGGCTGCTCGCAGCCTGGATGCCAGCACGGAAGGCCATGCTCGCCGACCCGCTCACGGTGCTACGGGAGGAGTAGCGGGCCGCAGAGAAACGGAGCCCGGATCGCATGGCCGCCTCACTCGACGCTGCGTCGATGTTCGTTGACCCACCCCGCGAACATCATGGCGAGCATCCGAAACGGCGTGGTCATCGGTTCGCGTCGTCGACTGATACTGCCCCCCTCCCCACCGGAACCAGGGCACCAACCTACGGCGCTCTTCGCTCCCCGTGACCTCGGTTGAGTATTGGAACACCACGGGCTGCGTCACCCTCCAGTCGCTGATCTGTCCTGATGTCCTGACCGGGCTGTCACCTGTGTGGGCGTGGGCTGCCTTGGCGTGGTGCCTCCTGTATGGTGGTGCCGCCTCGCTTCGTCTGCGCCGGGCTCCTTGACCGGGACCACCATCACCTTCTTCCCGTCCGTACGGATGGTCCACCCGTCCTTGAGGACCAGCGTCCAACCATCGCCGGTCAGCGTGTCCCCCTGGATCGAGGGCGGGCCCGGAACCGTAAGCAGCGACTGATCCGGCGACATCAGCACCTGCTTCGCCTGCAGAGACCCCCAGGGCCCGCTCACCCGGAACTGGGGTACCACGGTGCCGGCATCGTCCAGCGGCGTAACGCCCCGGGTCATGAACGACGCGCCCGATCCGCGGGGGACCACCACGATGGGGCCGTCCACGAAGCGCTTGCGCAGCGCGGTCACACGCGCCTGCCGCCGGGCCTCGCGCTTCGCCTCGGCAGCCCGCAGCGCGGCGCCTCCATACCGGAGGGCGGCCGCGTCGGCGTCAGCGGACGGCGTCACGCCTGCGGCTGTCGCCAGCAGCGCGCCGATGTCGTCATCGCGTCTGATGCTGTGGGGCCAGCCGGGCGCGTAGGCGTCGAGCAGCAGGCCGTAGGCGGCGCCGGACGGGTAGGCGAACGTCTTGACGAACGACTCCTGTTCGGCCTCGTCTTGGAGTTGGCGGACGGCATCGGCGATCGCGTCGGCCTTCGTGTCCGCCGCGGCGATGGTGCCGGTGTACTGCGCCAGCCCCTCGGTGGTCTCCGACGCATGCTCCGACGCAGCGGCGCCGTCGAAGAGGCCGCGCCGGGTCGCGCGGAAGGCCAGCGCGTCGGCGATGGCGGTGCGTCGCGCGTCACCCCGAGCGGTAAGCGCCCGGGCCAGCGCCCGCCACTCGAGCTGCATCCAGTACCGGCCCATCTCGGTATCGAGGTGGTTGGGGGGCTGCGCGTTGGTGTCGAGCAGGCCCAACTCGGGCTGCACCCGATGGAAGAGCTCGTGCATGAAGAGCCGGATGCGCTGGCGGCGGCTGTCGGGCGAGATCATGGACCAGACGAACGTGGACCAGAGCTGGTCGCCCCACTTCCAGGCGGCGTTGGCGAACCCCAGCACGCGGGGCCGGGGAGCGTCGGGCGCCGGCTCGTTGGTGGCGATGCTGCCGGTGCGCGCGTCGGCGAACACCATGGGTCCGCACAGGGACACGCCCCAGGTGGCGCCGCCCTCGGCCCTGCACGCGGAATCGGCCTCTGCGAAGTACCGGCGGGCCAGCAGAGTGTCTACCTGGCCGGCCGCAGTGCCCGGCAGGATAAGCGCAAGGGCGGCCGTGGCGGTGGCGATCAGTCGATGCATTCGAAGACTCTGAGGCTAGTTGGTAGGCGGAAGATAGGATGCGCGCAGGACATCGGTAGGCAAGATCGAGTTCAGCGCAGGAGCCCGACGAGGGGCGCGGTGTGGAAGGGGACCCGGCACCACGCCCTGTGGGTAGCGAGAGTCGCTTGGCCGGACAGGCGTCCACCCCGCGGAGACCGCACATCCTGACAGACGGGGCGGTCCTCTCCACTGGCGAAAACAGGGCACCGACCTACGACGCTGCTCGCTCTCGGTTACCTGGCTTGGTGCTGGAACACCACGGGGTCGGACGAGCAGGACAGCCACTAACGCGGGAAGGTCAGCCTCGCTACGAACGGGACCAGGGCGAAGACGCCTGTGTGCCCGGCGTTGTCCTGGCGAGTCTCGCCGATGCGTCCTGCCAAGAAGCGCGTCCCGACCTTGAAGCGGCGCCATCCCACCATGGGCTGCACGTAGACGCCGAAGAAAGGTTGCGGGAGGCAGTCGCTGGCAGGGCAGGGCCAGAGATTGGCGAGGGAGGCGCGCACACCCAGATCCACTTCGGCTCGTTCCGATGGAACGAGGCGGGTGAAGAACGCCAGGTGGATGAACTCGTCGAACTCGGGATCCCCCGGAGCGCTCTCCGACGGATGGAGCGTGACGCTAAGCACGGGTCCGCCGAAGACGAGCTCCCCGCCGAGATAGACGTCTTGGCGCACCTGCCGTGCATATCCAGCACCAATACGCACGAAGCTGCCCTCGATGGAATACTCGCTCTGGGCCGAGGCCGCGGAGGTGGTGGGAAGAAGGAGGAGCAACGCCGTCAGCAACCTGCGGACGTCCGATGCACACTGTCTTGGTGCGATCCTCAACCGTCTCCTCCTCCCATGTCGCCCTCGAACCGGAAGACCTTCGCATCGGTGATGTCTGGCCCGCCGGGCGTGGTTCCCCCACGAGATCCCGGCGAATCGCCCTCACATCGAGGTC
>JASFRY010000319.1:0-5750 GCA_050114675.1 Gemmatimonadota bacterium
GGCCGAAGGCCGCCGCAGGTCAATCCTGCCGGGCGCACTCGTGGCCGGAGCCCCAGTTGGGGCTTCGGCCGTTCTCGTTGCAGGAGATTCGGACCTGCGACCGAACCTGGGCGCCCGTTGCGGAGGTTCGACCCGATGCGTCGTGAGGGCGTCGAAAAGCACCAAGCTCGTTCGCGAGGGGACTGAGGACGGCCGAAGGCCGCCGCAGGTCAATCCTGCCGGGCGCACTGGGGCCGGGGTCTTCAGACCCCGGCCTTTCTTGCTGGGAGTATTCGAACCTGCGACCGAACCTGGGCGCTCGTTCGCAGGTTTGACCCGATGCGTCGTGGCGCCCCTCGAAGAGCACTCCGGTCGTTCGCGAGGGGACTGAGGACGGCCAAAGGCCGCCGCAGGTCAATCCTGCCGGGCGCACTTGAAGGAAAGCCTTGCCCCGCTTGGCCTGACGGCCGGGCGGGGCTTCGTGCTTCCGGGGTCCTCTCGGTATCGAGTACGGAATTGGGCTGAGTACGAAGCCGGCCTCCAGCGGCGGGGCGATTCCCCACAGGTACAAGACGATCATCGGCCGACAGATGAGAAGTCGCGGGGTGGCGGTCCGACGGCTCCGGCCCGAGGGTGACGGCGCCTGAGCGGGCGTCCGCGCCTCAGCGTCCGGCTCGATCCTCCACCTCGGCCGTCAGGCGCCTGACGACGTCCTCCGCTTTGCGGCGGAACCGGCGGGCGGCGGCTTTCCAGAGCGCGCGGGCCGTCAACACGCCGGCACTCACCGTGCCGGCCATGAGTCCCACGCCGCCCAGCACCGTGGAGGGCTCGACGATGGCGCCCAGTATGCCGCCGCCGATGACACCGGCCATGATGGGACCGACCGTGCCGAGCATGGCGGCGCCGCTCCAGTCGCTGGCCACCACGAGCCGCGTCGTCTCGTCGTCGGGGTCCGGGCGCACCGTGACGGACAGGAGAGTCGCGTCGCCTCGGCTTCGCCAGGCCAGACCCCCGAATTCGTTCTGGATCTCGCCCTGGGCCTCGGCCGCCGCCCGGATGGCCTCCAGCACGTCCGGGTAGGCGTCCTCGGAGAGGGCGCTGTCCACGGTGGTGTCGAAGCGCACCCGCGTGGGTCCGCCCATGAACCGCGCGAAGCGTCCCACCGGCTTCCGGCTCAACGTCAGGGCGGCGCGCTCGACGTGGCCGGGGTCGATGCCGGCCTCCTGCGCGATGGACTGCATCTCCCGGAGCGTCAGCCCCCCGGAACCCCGACTGAGCTGGGGCGCACCTTCGTGCATCTCGGCGGCCCGGCGGAGGATGAGCGCGAACTCGTCCTCGCTGTAGCGTCTCTCACCATCGCTCATGGCTCGTGGCTCCCTGGGCGCGACGGAGGGTCTCGTCCGTTCCATACGGACCCAGCTCCGGGACTATTCTACACCACGAGACGTTCCGGATCGATGAGGCCCCATCCCACGTAGGGAGCGGGGCCCGGCGCGAACAGGTCGCGCGACGTCGAGTGGATGAGCTGTCTGACGCGCGCGTGCCCGCACCGTCACTTACGGTGCGGGCTCTTCGCGGGTCAGAGGTATGGGTGGCGAAAAGCCCATCGCAGTGCGAGAGCGGCTGACCGAGGGCTTCGCCGCGTTCGGAGGGAATGCGAGTCACGGCCCGCCGCCTCTTCACCCACCGCCCCGGATGCCGTAGCATGCAGCCATGCGAGACCTGCCGCTGGATGCCGAGGGGCTCGAGGCCCTCACCGATCTCGAGGATGTCTTGGCCGTGGCTCCCATCCTCGAGGCCCTCACCGATGAGGTGGACATCCTCCTCTTCATTGCACCGGGCTGCCAGGTATGTCCCCACCAGGTCCGGGCCGCCGCGACGGTGGCGCTGGCCAATCCGCTGGTCCACCTCGAGATGGTCGATGCCACCCAGGACCCGGCCCTGGCCCGACGCCACGCCATCGGGTCGGTGCCCACCACCATCATTGACGGCGATGTGGTGCTGGTGGGCGTCACGCCGGTGCCCGAGCTGGCCCACACCCTGGTGAAATGGCAGGGGCCCGGCGCCGAGACCGTGGTGCTGGCGTCCCTGGTGGAAGCCGGTCGCCACGCCGACGCCGGGCAGCGCCTGGCCGACGGCCTGGCGGCCGACGCCTTCATGGAGCTCTGGGAGCGCAGCACCCTCGAGAGCCGCATGGGGCTCATGCTGGCCGTCGAAGAGGCGCTGGACCTGAACCCGGACGGCCTCACTGCCCTCGTTCCCCGACTGGTGGCCGGCCTGGATGGACTCGGGCCCCTCGCCGACGACGAGACGCGCCGCGGCGATACCGCCGACCTCCTGGGCCGCATCGGGAACCCCGACGCCCGCCCCGCCCTCGAGCGGCTCTGCCACGACACAAACGAGCAGGTGGCCGAGGCCGCGCGGGCCGCCCTCGACGAGCTGGCCGGCGGATCGCCGCCGACCCCGTCCTGTTCCCAAACCCAGCTGAGGTAACGGGGAGCGAGGAGCGTCGTAGGTTGGCACCCTGTTTCCGGAGGTAGTGGAGGGTGGCAGCATCAGCCGACGACGCGAGGAGATGACCACGCCGTTTCAGATGCTTGTCATGATGTTTGCTGGGTGGCTCAATGAGCATCAACGCACCATCATCGCCTACCTGCAGGAGGAGAATCGAGTTCTGCGGGAGCTGCATGGGAAGAAGCGGCTACGGTTCAACAACGACCAACGGAGACGACTGGCGGCGAAGGGCAAGACACTGGGCCGGCGCGTACTTCGTGAAGTCGGGACACTGGTGACGCCCGACACGATCCTGCGCTGGCATCGGGAGTTGATTGCCAGGAAGCACGACGGCAGCGAGTCGAGACGGCCAGGGCGCCTGGAGAGGGACACCTTCGAAGGGCCGTGGCCGAATACGTGGAGCACTACCATGGCGAGCGGAGCCACCAGGGACTCGACAACCGACTGATCGAGGGAGAGTCGCAGTCCGGCTCGGGGCCTGTCGCCTGCCACTCGCGGCCGGGCGGACTCCTGAATCACTACGCCAGACGGGCTGCTTGATCCTCGGCTGGGTTTGAAACAGGACCGGATGGCCCAGCACGATCCCGGCGTCGTACGGCCCCCGGACCACGTCACGCGGGGCGGCATCGCCCTCCATGGAGCGGACCGCCTCCAGAAGCTCCGTCTTCTTGTTGCGTATGGAGTCGGCGCCGAAGGAGCTCGGACACGTGGTCCACGTTGGCATGCAGGCCGCGGTGGACGGCGCCCTGGGGGCCGGGGATGTCGCCCGGGCGGACTCCGTGGTGCGGGACACGGCGGGAGTGGCGCACGCTTCTCTTCTGGCCGACCTTTCGGAGACGGACGGCGGAGTGGTCATCGGGGCCGCCGCAGGATGGCCGCGGGGCCGCCCTTCGGTGTCGGCGGTACGCTGGGCGAGCTGGCCGACGGACGCCTTCTGGCGGCGTTCGAGTAGAGCCTGTGGGTTGACGTGCTTGCGGCCACCTCACAACTGGGTGAAGGACCCATGACGACCAAGAAGGAAGACAGCGGCAACCCGTCCCTGCTCCACAACTGGCTGAGCCTGGCGGGCATGGTTTTGGCGGGGTCCAGCTTCTTCGCCGTCACGCTCCTCTTCGCGATGGACTTCTCCCGGGGGTCCGGGAACCCCTACGTCGGGATTCTGACCTACATCGTGGCCCCGGCCTTCCTCATCGCGGGGCTGGTGATCGTTGCCGCAGGTGCGATCCGGGAGCGCCGGCACCGGCGCCGCCTGGTACCTGGTGAGCTCCCTGCCTTGCCGCGCATCGACCTCAACGTTGCACGGCAACGGCGGATCTTCCTCGTCGTCAGCATCGTCACGGCCATCTTCCTTCTGTTCACCGCCGTCGGGAGCTACCAGACGTACCAGTTCACGGAGTCCGTCTCCTTCTGTGGGACGACGTGCCACACCGTCATGAAGCCGGAGTACACGGCGTACCAGCAGTCTCCCCACGCGCGGGTCCGGTGTGTCCAGTGCCACATCGGGCCCGGAGCCAGCTGGTTCGTGAAGTCCAAGCTGTCAGGGGTCTATCAGGTCTATGCCACGTTGGCCGGCAGCTACGAGCATCCCATCCCGACCCCGTTGGAGAACCTGAGGCCCGCCCGGGAGACCTGTGAGCAGTGCCATTGGCCCGGGGCGTTCTTCGGTGCCGCGGAGCGGACGTTCGAGCACTACTTCCCCGACGAATGGAACTCGCCGTGGACGATCCGGATGCTCGTGGCCGTGGGCGGGGGAGATCCCAGGCTCAGCTCCGGGGGAGGTATCCACTGGCACATGGCCGTGGGCAACACCATCGAATACGTCGCCACCGACGACGCTCGCCAGTTCATCCCCTGGGTCCGTGTCACGGACCAACACGGGAACGTCACGGTCTACGAGGCCGACAGTGGCTCGTTGAGTCCGGAGCAGGTGGCGGCAGCCCAGCCGCGCACCATGGACTGCATCGACTGCCACAACCGACCGGCCCACGATTATGGCTCTCCGGTGTCAGCGGTGAACTTGGCCCTGGAGTCGGGCCGGCTCGACGCCACACTCCCGCTGATCAAGGCCCAGGCCGTGCTGGCACTCACCGGCGATTACTCGACCACGGCCGACGCCATGCGTGCCATCGAGGACTCACTGACCGCCTTCTACGAGGGGAACTACCCGGACCTGGTCGCGGCCACCCCGACGCTCCTCTCGGGCGCGGTGGCCGAGACACAGCGGATATACAGCCAGAGCTTCTTTCCCGAGATGGGTGTCGCGTGGAGCGTATATCCCAACAACCTCGGCCACATGAACTTCCCGGGGTGCTTCCGTTGCCACGATGGCAAGCATGCTTCCGCCGACGGGAAGGTGATCTCGCACGAGTGCAACGCCTGCCACGTCATCATCGCCCAGGGGGAGCCCGGTGCCCTGGAGACCAGTGTCGGCGGCCTGGATTTCAGGCACCCGGTGGACATCCCGGAGGGGTGGCAGGACGTGGTCTGCTCCCAGTGCCACACGGGGGCGGGGGCGGGCTTGCGCCGTGGGGGGTGAGCGGGCGAAGCCCTTTTGGAACGCCTCCGTACACGGGCCCCTCGCCCCGCGCGGAGTCGAGCCCCCACCAGGCCGAAGTTGGCCGCGATCCCCGAGCCGGTGCCGCCCGAGCTGCCGCTGGGGTTCCGGGTGGAGTCGTAGGCGTTCCTGATGATGCCGTACAGAGATCAGACGTACCGGGACGCGTACTCACCCACGGTCGTCTTGGCCAGGATGACGGCACCAGCGGCGCGCATGCGCAGCACGATGGTGGCATCGCCCCCACCTTGCCCGCGACCGTCGCTGAAGGAAGACTCCGGAATGGCCGACCTCCACCGAACGACCCGATCGAACGCCCTGGCTCTGGCGCTGAGCCTCGCCCTGGCACCCGCGGCGCACGCCGCCTCGGCTCAATCGCCACCGTCCCGGGCCGACCAGATCGGGGCCGCCACCGCCCTCATCGGGCGCGTCGTGCCCGACGCCGCAGCGCACTTCCGCGTGGGCTGGCTCCCCATCGAAGAAGGCCGTGACGTCTTCGAGGTGGAGAGCGTGGGGAGCGACGTCGTCCTGCGGGGATCGAGCGGCGTCGCCATCGCCTCCGCTCTGAAGTGGTATCTCGAGAATGTCGTGGGAACCAACATCGCGATTCCCGTCCGGCCCCTCCACCTCCCCGCTCCACTTCCTGCAGTTTCGGGCAAGGTGCGCGTCACCACGCCGTATCGGTACCGCTACTTCTTCAACT
>JASFRY010000320.1:0-5733 GCA_050114675.1 Gemmatimonadota bacterium
GCGACTGCAGGGTGCTGGCTGGCGTCTGGGGTTAGCCGGTGGTCGATGCATCGCAGGTGCCCAGCGACGCCCGGGATCGCTGGGTGGGGCACGGAATCGGCCGCCATCCGTTGGATGAGAGGAGGGGCGGCCGACGTCGAAGCCGGCCGCCCCTCGCGGGTCGGGTCTGCGGTTTGCGATCAGGTCACGGCAGCACGTCCCAGAACGCCAGATCGGCCGCGTCCTTGGACTTCTTCCCGTTGGCGGAGACACCCGGCGTGAACGTGCCGTTGTCGCCGCTGGTGTTGAAGGACGCCATGGCCGACTGCGCCGTTCTGATGGCGCTCACGTCGGTGCCGCAGAACGCATCTTTCGCGTCCGCGATGCTCATCGCCGTGGGCGACGATCCGAAGGCCGCGTGGTTCAGAATGGACGCCAGCAGCTGCTGAAGTAGCTGCATCCGGGCCTGGTCCAGCTGAGAGCGCTTCCCGTTGTCCGTCGTCTTGGCGATCGAGGCCCAGAAGCCGCCCAGCACCTCGTCGATCGTGGTCAACTGCCGGCCGCAGAGGGTCTGGTCCGACTCCGAGAGGCCGCTGAAGGTGTGGCCGCCCGCGGTGCCGCCGAACCAGACCGCCTCGGTCAGGCTCTTGTGCGTGGCCCAGAAGCCCTGCGTCCGGGTGGTCTCGGAATTCTGCTGGTTGATGAACGTGCAGGTCACGTCGCCACCGGCCGGCAGGTCGACCGAGACCGTCCGTGTCACCTGGGGATCATACGCCCCCGCAGCCTGGTCGCTGCAGCCGAGGTCGGTCAGCGTGTACTCCGAATTCGGGACCTCCGTGATCGAATACGTTCCGGCGGAGAGGGTCGAGTAGACCACCTGGGCGCTGCCGTCGGTGATCGACGGCGTCAGCGTGAAGCTCCCGTCCACGCCGGCTCCCTCCCCGGTGAAGTCGAAGCCGGCCGGGGCGCCCTTCACGATCTTGACCACGGTGAGCTTGGCCGGCTTCTCGGTGTTGGTGAAGGTGCAGATCACCGCGTGGCCAGCGGCCACCGACAGCGCGTTGTTCTCGCCGGGCTCGACCGTCTCGTCGTTGTCCGTGCAGGCAAGGCTCGGAGTGTAGCCGTCCAGTCCGCCGGTCTCGGAGACGTAGTAGGTCCCGGCGTCGACCGTCTGCGCACCGGTGCCGAGAGGCTCACCGCCGGCGGCCCCAGTCTCCTGGGTGGCGACGTCGCCGCCGCCGGACGTGGTCCCGATGTTCAGGGTCGTCTGCCCTCCGGTGCCGACCCACACCTTCTTCAGCTCGATCGTGCCGGGGCAATTCCCGACCGTGATCTGGCCGGGGTCACTCGTGGAGCCGGCGTTGGTGCTTGTCACCGTTGCCGTATTGTCGTAGACGTCGCAGCTGGACTGCGTGGTATGAGCCGTGACGGTCACCGTAATCGTCGACCCCTGTGCGAGATCGCCCAGGGTGCAGCTCAAAGTCTGCTGATCAGGCGAGTCTCCGGCGATGCTGCAAGTCCCGGCCGTGGTAGTGTAGGTGTACCAGTCGACTTCGTTTCCGCTGGGTCCCATGGGCAGCGGGTCGGAAAGCTCCACGCCCGTGGCGGTCCCCGATCCGGAACTGCTCACCGCCATGGTGAAGGTGATGTCGTTGCCGGCATCCACTGCCGCAGCATCCGCGGCGTCGGGGGTCTTCGCGATCTTGATGGCCGGCCTGAGGATCGTGCTGAACTCCTCGAAGGTCGAGCCGGTGTTGTCCATTTTCGCCCAGACGATCACGTACTGGTGGCACGCGGCCTCCGCCTCCGCCGACGGGTCGTACGTGCAGAGCGTCGTCCCGGAGAGCGCGTCCTCGAACTTCTTGTTGGGAATCAGGATGCGGTAGTCGAAGACGTTGCCGCTGCCGCTGGAGAACTGGTCGGTCGCGTTGATCGGTTCGGCGATGGTGTAGACGAGGTGGCAGTCCGTCGTATTGTCCTCGAAGTCACTTCTCTCGGAATAAGTCCGCGCGGCATCGGTCGTGCAGACATAGACCTCGAACTCCGAAATATCGAAGAGGTTGTCCGACTCGTGCGCATCGAGCACGAACTCGCGCACATCCCCGTACTCCATCGGTCCCGGGAACACAGGGAGGTAGTTGAGGGGGAGGGCGTTCGTGTCCGTGGTCCGGTGCTGATCGTACACGAAGTCATCGTTGTCCGTATTGAAGCCCTGCTCGGACGGGTTCTGTTGCATGTCCAGGAAGGGACGGATCACGCCCGTGCCCACGCTGGTGCTGACCTCGAAGCCCGAGGTCCACTGTGCCCCGTCCACGTCGAACGAGTACCCCGCGGCGCTGCCGAAGCCGGTGACGTCGAGACTTGGGGGTTCTACGGCAGGTGCAGTGGGCTGTTGCGAGGGCTCGTTCGAACAAGCGTACAAAAGGGTGGCGCCCGCGGCGAAGGCCGCGAATCCGGTGAGGCGCCACGCTCGCGTGAGCGTTGCCATAAGGCAGGCCTCCACAAGCTGGAGATGCGTGTGAGCCTGTTCGGCGGCTGGGCCATCTCCCCGGTGGGCAGCCCTGGAGACCCCTGACTTTGCGTCCCGGCCTCGCGACCGGTATGCCTTTTACGACAGGTGGCGCTGCGCCTCCATCCAGCTCGGAGCAAGGAGCGCCAAGCACAGTAGCTGCAAGAGCCGTGCACACCGGGATCGAGAACCGGCGCGCGCCCCGAAAACACTGTGTTTGCGCGCATTTTCCCTCATCTGTCGGAACTCTGGGATGCACCTTCCCACGAGAGCCTGTGGGCACCGCTCTACGCCACGTAGCATCGCCGCAACGAGTCGTCGAGACACCGGGCCGAGCCAACGAAGAGTCCCCAAACGCGTGCTGCGTCTGGGAACTCGCTGAATCGAGGCGGCGGAAGTCGAACCCTTCGGGCAGTTTCCTAAATGATACGGTTTATGAGGTTGTCGTATATGTAGTTATGCTGGATGCATGACGTAGAGCGTGGCCTGAGGTGTGGGGCGAACTCCACTCTTGACAGGGCTCGCGCCATGGCCACCATCTGCTGTACACTGGCGGGCAGGGCCGATCGATCCAAAGTCCGACGACCTGTACGGCCCGCCCCGGCGCATCCTGAAGGACGAATCAGGCCAGCTCTGCCAGCGACTCGAGGGCGAATGTGACGTGGAGTGCGCTGCCGGTGGGCAGTGCGTCCTCGTCCAGCGAGAAGCGCGGGTGGTGGAGCCCGAACGTGGCGCCCTTCGCCTCGTTGGCGACGCCCAGACCGACAAAGACGCCGGGGACGCGCTGGAGGTAGAAGGCGAAGTCCTCGCCGCCCATGATGGGCGGGATCTCGAAGACCGCCTTCTCCCCGACGAGTTCCATGCCCGCCGCCCGTGCCAGGGACCAGCAGCGTTCATCGTTGTCGGTTGGCGGGTAGTCGTGGCCGGGGAAGGTCACTTCGGCGGTGCACCGGTTGGCCTGGGCGATGGCCGTCGTGATGTCACGCACCCGTCCCTGGAGCCATTCCAGGTCCTCCATGGTGAGGGCGCGGACCGTCCCTCTCATCTCCACCTCGGGTGGGATGACGTTGAAGGCCTCGCCGCCGTGCATCGCGGTGATGCTCACCACCCCCGACTTGAGGGGGTCCAACTCCCGGGACACCACGGTCTGGAGCTCGGTGGCGATCTTGGCGGCCGTGACCACCGGGTCCACGGTCGTGTGGGGCATGGCCGCGTGCCCGCCCCTACCCATCACCCTGATGTGAAGAACGCCTGCCGCCGCCAGCAGGGTGCCGGCCCTGCCCGCCACGGTCCCGGCGGGCAGGAAGGGGAACACGTGGATGCCGAAGATCCTCTGGACCCCGGGGTCGTCCAGGGCGCCCTCCTCGCACATCCGGTCGGCGCCGGCTCCGCCTTCCTCGGCGGGTTGGAAGAGGAGCTTGACCGTACCGGGGAGGTCCGCCTCGCGCTCCTTGAGCAGCCGGGCGGCTCCCAGGAGCATGGCCGTGTGGGCGTCGTGGCCGCACGCGTGCATCTTCCCGTCCACCTCGCTCCGGAAGTCCACGTCGACCTCTTCGTGGATGGGCAGGGCGTCCATGTCGGCGCGGAGCGCCACGCACGGTCCGTCCCCCTTCCCGACGTGTGCCACCACGCCGGTTTCCGCCACGGGCCACCGGTAGTCCACGCCGAGCTCGTCCAGCGTCTTCCGCACGAGGCGGCTGGTCTCCACCTCCTCGTACATGAGCTCGGGGTGGCGGTGCAGTCGGCGCCGGATGTCGGTGATCCAGCCATGGATGCCGCGGGCGTCGGCAAGGATGGCTTCGGCGTCGCTCGCCCGTTCACGGGTCTTGGTGTCCATGTCGTCCTCGTGCCTCTCTGCGCTGTGCAGTTGATCCAGGCGGTCGTCGCGGCCACGCTCCACTCCTTGGCCGCCTTACCCAAGGTAAGGTCACCGCCTCCCGCGTACCCACTGACGGCTCATCCGGCTTCCTCGGGCCGCATACCGTCCACTCGGGACGACGGGAAGGCCCTACCGGGAGCTACCCGGCAGGGCGAAGGGGGGCGGCGGGAGTCGAACCCGGGACGGGAGGGACTTATTCCCCGCGGATGGCCTGCATGGGATCCACCCGCGCCGCTCGCGTGGCAGGAAGGAGGCACGCCACGACGGAGACGAAGGCCAGGAGGGCTGCCGACGCCGCGTAGGTGAGGGTGTCGGTGGTGCTGACCCCGTAGACCTGGCTCTGGATGAGGCGGGCCAGCGCGTAGCTGCGTTGCGGCCCGCAGGGGC
Organism: Gemmatimonadota bacterium; assembly: GCA_050114675.1. Lineage (GTDB taxonomy): Bacteria > Gemmatimonadota > Gemmatimonadetes > Longimicrobiales > Gaopeijiaceae > SZUA-318. The sequence continues at coordinate 4,755 of JASFRY010000320.1, forward strand.
AGCACTCCGGCGCGGTGGGCGCTTCGCTTGCCCCCTAACGCAGCTCCTCGTTGAAGAAGGCCATGGTCCGTTCCTGGGCCAGGGTGGCGGCCTCCTCGTCGTAGCGCGGCGTGGTGTCGTTGTGGAAGCCGTGGTTCACCCCCTCGTAGACGTACGCCGTGTACCGCTTCCCGTGGGCCTTGAGAGCCTCTTCGTACGGGGGCCAGCCGGCATTCACCCGGTCGTCGAGCCCCGCAAAGTGGAGGAGGAGGGGGGCCTGGATGTTCTCCACCTGGTCCAGGGGCGGCGCGGCCCCGTAGAAGGGGGAGCCGGCGGCCAGGTCCGGAAGGCGCTCGGCGAGCTGGTTCACGACGCCGCCTCCGTAGCAGAACCCTACCGCGCCCACCCGGCCGGTGCACGCCTTGTGGTCCCGAAGGAAGCGGAAGCCGGCCAGCCAGTCCTCCATCATGGCGTCCCGGTCGAGCCGGCGCTGCATCTCGCGGCCCTCGTCGTCGTTCCCCGGATATCCGCCCAGTGGCGTGAGGATGTCGGGCCCGAGTGCCACGAAGTCGGCGGCAGCGAAGCGGCGCACCACGTCCTCGATGTACGGGTTGAGTCCCCGGTTTTCGTGGATGACCAGGACGCCGGGTAGGGGCCCGTCGGCTCCGTCGGGCGTGGCCATGTAAGCCCGCATGGTCCCGGCCCCGTCCGGAGACGCATAATCGACGTAGCCCGCGTCGATCCCCGGGTCGTCGGGGGGCACCTGCTGAGCCCAGGCATATTCGGGCTGGAGCGCCTCCAGGACCGAGAGGGCGGCAGCGCCTCCGCCCAGGACCCGGGCGGCGCCTTCCAGGAACTCCCGGCGCTCGACGAAACCGTGGACGTAGCCGTCGAAGAGCTTGAGGATCTCCTGGGGGAACTCGGTGGCCTTCTTTCGCTCGATCACGGGACGCTTCCGGTATGGGGCCGTCCGGGCGGGTCGGCCCGGGACCCCAGGATG
>JASFRY010000321.1:0-5718 GCA_050114675.1 Gemmatimonadota bacterium
GCAGCGCCGAAGCCTGACGTACCTCCCCTCCCACGATCCGGACTCTGGCCGACGGTTGGCTCAGGCCCTGGACGTGGCGGCGGGAGCCCGGTGATCGCGTCCCTGGACCGTCGGACCTTCGTATCCCGTCCGACGGTGGGTGGCGCGGTCGCGGGAGTGGTGCCGGGAGCATTCCAGGTAGACGACGTGGGCCTCGCGGTGCGCTACGCCGACGTATGGGACCGCATGGACTGACGGTCGGGCGCCCTCAGCGCGGACGCGCCCGCAGGTACTGAGGCGGCCAGCTTCCCTCCAGGCCCAGCGTGTGGGCGGCCGTGAGCGCCCAGTGGGGGTGGCGGAGCATGGCACGGCCCAGGAGCACCACGTCGGCCTCTCCGCTACGGATGATCCGGTCCGCCTGCTCGGCCTCGGTGATGAGCCCCACCGCTGCCGTGGCCACGCCCGCATCGCGGCGGATGCGCGCGGCGAAGGGGACCTGGTAGCCGGGCTCCACGGGGATCTTCACGCCGGGCACGAGTCCGCCCGACGACGCGTCCACCAGGTCCACGCCACGAGCCTTCAGGAGCCGGGCCAGCGCCACGGACTGCTCCAGGTCCCACCCCCCTTCGGCCCAGTCGGTGGCGGAGATGCGAACGGAAAGGGGAAGGCGGTCGGGCCACACCCGGCGGATCTCGTCCACCACCTCGAGGAGCGCCCGGGCCCGATTCTCGAACGATCCGCCGTACGCGTCGTCCCGGCGGTTGGAGAGAGGGGAGAGGAACTCGTGGAGGAGGTAGCCGTGTGCGGCGTGGACCTCGACCATCTGGAAGCCGGCGTCCGCGGCGCGTCGCGCGGCTTCGCCGAAAGCGCGCACCGTGGCCGCAATCTCTTCGGCGCCCATGGCCGTCGGAAGGGCATGGGCGTCGGAGAAGGGAACGGCGCTCGGCGCCCGCACCTCCTCGGGCCACCCGCCTTCACCGGCGGGGACCGTGGAGGGCCCCACTTCCCAGGGCCGACGCGTGCTCGCCTTCCGGCCGGCGTGGGCGAGCTGGACCGCCGCGACCGCACCCTGGCTCCTCAAGAATCCGGCGATCCGGGCAAGCATCTCCACGTGGGCGTCGCTCCAGATGCCCAGGTCCTGGGGGCTGATGCGTCCCTCGGGGAGGACCGCCGTGGCCTCGGTGAACACGATCCCGGCGCCTCCAGCCGCGAAGGCACCGAGGTGCACGAGATGCCAGTCGGCGGCGAGCCCGTCCCGACTGGAGTACTGACACATGGGCGAGACGCCGATCCGGTTCCGCGCCTCCACGTCGCGAAGGGTCAGGGGAGAGAAGAGTCCAGGCACGATCATCGTCCTTCTGCTGGTCGGAATGCGTTGCGTCTACGACCCTGGAGCGCGTGCAGGGATCCGTGGGGACCGCGGGGCGCCTCCGGGGACAGGTTGCGGGAGGCGGAGGGGGTGGATACCGTCGTCGCCGGCGTGACTACAAGAACGTGTGTCAGCGTCCGTCCGAACGCCCGGACGGACCTGCCAGATAGACCTGCCGGCGCGGGGCCGGCACCGCCCATGAACAGCTTCGTCCGACGCCTCACGGGGGCGTTGATCCTCCTCTTTGTTGCGCTCCCGTCCTCGCTGGTCGCCCAGGAGGGCGGACCCGAGCTCGCGAGCACCACCGATCCCGTCTCCCAGATCATCGTCGCCGTGGTGGTGGTGGCGCTGTTCGCGCTCCTGGCCAAGGAGGCTGCCCACCGGGTCCTCATCGCCATGGGGAGCGCGGCGTTCCTCTGGGCCGTGACGTACCTGACACCATGGAGGCTCATCAGCTTCCAGGCGTCGGCGCGCCACATCGACATGAACGTGCTCTTCCTCCTGGCCGGGATGATGACGGTGGTGGGCGTGCTCAAGTCCACCGGCGCGTTCGGGTGGGCGGTGAGCGCGCTCCTGGCGCGTACCGGTGGACGTCCGCTCCTGGCGTCGCGCCTGATCGCATGGTTCACGGCGGTCATGTCGGCGTTCCTGGACAACGTGACGACGGTGATCTTCGTGACACCCATGGCCACGGGGATGGCGCGCCGCATCGGGTTGGCGCCCATGGCCATCCTGCTGCCCATGGTGGTGGCGTCCAACATCGGAGGCACGGCGACCCTCATCGGTGACCCCCCCAACATCATGATCGGGTCCGGCGTGGGCCTGAGCTTCCTGGACTTCGTGGAGAACCTCACGGCACCCATCATCGTCATGATGGTGGTGCTCCAGTGGTACCTGACCCGCTACTACCGTGACGAGTACCGCACGGCGCGGGAGTCGGGCAGCTTCGAGGCCGAGGAGGTGAAGCTGGAGGACCCCCGCCTGTTCCGCTGGATGGTGGCCATCTGCATCGGCATCCTCATCGGATTCGTGAGCCACTCTCTGACGGGGACCCCGGCGGCGGTGCCGGCGGTCCTGGGCGCGGCGGTGGCCCTGGTGGTCCAGGACGTGCTCTACCTGAAGACCAACCAGCCCACGGCCCACGAGCGCGCCCACGGGATCCTGGAGATCCTGGACAAGGACATCGAGTGGCCCACCCTGAGCTTCTTCGTCTTCCTCTTCATCGTGGTGGGCGCCGCGGTGGAGACGGGCCTCATCGGTTCCATCGCCGAAGGCATGGGGTGGAGCATCCAGCAGGTGCGGGTGACCTTCGGCCTCACCGACCAGGGCACGCTGGTCTTCGCCGCGCTCCTCGTGTGCTGGATGTCGGCGATCCTGTCGGCATTCATCGACAACATCCCCTATGTGGCGGTGAGCATCCCGGTCATCATCCAGCTCATCCCCACCTTCCATGGGGATACGTCGGTGCTCTGGTGGGCCCTCTCCCTGGGCGCCTGCCTGGGCGGGAACGCCACGGTGGTGGGCGCATCGGCCAACGTGACCACGGTTGGGCTGGCAGAGAAGGATGGGGTGCGCGTCACGTTCCGACAGTTCAGCCGCTTCGCCGCGCCCATGGCGACGCTGACCATCCTCATCGCCTCGGCGTTCCTCGTCGCGTACATCTACCTGGGAACGCCGGTGGTGCACTACATCTTCTGGGCCCTCGCCCTCTCCCTCCTGGGTTTCGAGTACCTCCGGGGCCGGACGACGCGGCGCACGGCGTAGGCAGGCAGCCCACACCACGACGCAGGAAAGAAGCGCGCCCCCCGCCGGAGATTCCGGCGGGGGGCGCCGTGCAGGTCACCCGGGGGGTCGGAGTGGCCTGCCGGACAGGACCCTCGCGCAGGCGAATCAGCCCACCCGCACGTTGGCGATCCGGGTCTGTCCCGTGGTGTCCAGGACCTTCAGGCTCAAGATCGAGCCCGACTTGGCGTTGGCCAGGACGCCGGTGAGGTCACTCACGTTGTCCACTTCCTTGCCGTTCGCCGAGACCACTACGTCGCCCGGGCGGATGCCCGCCCGCGCCGCGGGGCCCATGGGATCGACACGCACCACCAGGGCACCCTGGGCGTTCACACCCATGGCCCGGGCCGCGTCGGAGCCCGGCTCGGCCAGCGCCAGACCGAGACGGCCGGCGTCGGCGCTGTTGTGGGTCGCCTTGGCGGCCGTGGCGTGGAACGGCACCTCGCCGAGCTTGACCGTGATCTGATGCGGGCCGCCGTCGCGATAGACGGTGAGCGTCACCCGGTCACCGGGCTGGTGCTGTGCCACCAGGCTCTGGAGCCTGCCCGGGCTGCGCACCGCGGTGCCCTCCAGGGAGACGATGACGTCTCCGGCCTTCAGGTCGCCCTTGGACGGGCTGTCCTCGGGCACGCTCTGCACGAGCACGCCGCTCACCGAGGGCAGCTTGTAGACGTCGGCGTCTTCGGGCGTCACCCGAGTCACCGAGACGCCTATGCGCGCGCGGTGTACCCGGCCGTCGGCCTCGAGCTGCTGGGCCACGCTGCGCACCAGGTTCGACGGGATGGCGAAGCCATAACCCTGGTAATACCCGCTGGTGCTGGCGATAGCCGAGTTCATGCCGACCACCTGACCGCGCAGATTCACCAGGGGACCGCCGGAGTTCCCGGGGTTGATGACTGCATCGGTCTGGATGTAGTCCTCGATGGCGTAGCCGGCCAGCGCCTGTCCGTACTGCGGATTCTGCGCCAGCGACTGGTTCAGGAGGGTCAGTGGCCGGTCCTTGGCCGAGACGATGCCGCTGGTCACCGAGTAGTCCAGGGGCCCCGAGTCGCCGATCCCCGGATTGCCCACCGCCATGACCAGCTCACCCACCTGGAGCTTCCCGCTGTTGCCGAAGGGCAGGGTGGGAAGGCCGGTGGCGTCCACCTTGATGACCGCCACGTCCGTGGTCGGGTCCCGTCCCACGACCTTCGCCGGGAGGGACCGGCCGTCGTGGAACCAGACGGTGATCTCGTCGGCGTCGCTCACCACATGATTGTTGGTGACGATGAGGCCGTCGGGGCTGGTGATGAAGCCGGTGCCGCCGGCGTACTCGTGCGGCTGCTGCTGAGGCGCCTGCTGCCCGTCGGGGATCCGGAAGAACTGGCGGAACGGCTCGGGGATGTTCATCCCCTGGGAGGCCATGTCGTTCGACTCGGTCTTGCGCACCTCGATGCGGACCACCGCCGGCGTCACCCGCTTGGCGAGTTGGACGAAGGAGGTGGAGAGCTCCGAGGCGGGGACCACGCTGTCCAACGGCGCTGCCGCAGCTGCGGGCGGCGCCTCGGCCGCAGACAGGTTGTTGGCGCTATCGTGATGAAAGGCCCGGGGTACCATCATGGCGCCCGCGCCCGCTAGTGTGCTGAATACGAGCGGAAGAAGAGCGGCCCTGCCCATTCTATTCCGTGTCATGGTCGATCTCCTGCGTTGGGCGGCCATGCCGCCTTTCATGCTCTGCGGCCCGATGCCGCGTCTGGTCGTTGGCTCAATGCAATAGCGGTGCCATTGCTTAAGTCATTGATATGAAACACTTTGTATTGACAGTAGGGGTGGTGGAAATCCGCCAGGATGGTTCATTTCAGCCACGCGACGACCCCGCCAGGCGGGGGATCGGAGGGGCCCCGTCATGAAGAACACACCTGCCCAGGGCCTTCGGTCGGTCCTGGCCACGCCGGGACTGGCCCTGGGCGCCGTGCTGCTTCTGAGCCTGGCCATCGCCGCCGGCGCTCCGCTGGCGCTCGCGTCGCGGAACCTGTCCCGGGTCTCCCTGGTGCACGATGAGCTCGTGGCGACGGCCCAGCTCCAGAATCTGACGCTGAGCCTTCAGAGCTCTCTGGTATCGGATCTGTCGGGCAACCAGATCGCCAACCTCCTCATGGTGGATGCGCTGCGAAGCGCCCTGCGGGAGCTCGAGTCCCTGAACCTCCCCATGGACGAGCAGACCGCCGAGCGGGTGATCCAGCTCCGCGCGATCCTCCAGAACGCCGACAACGTGCCGGCTCCCGTGCTGGTGGCGGGCCTCCGCCTCATCCAGGACGTGGCCGCGGCACGCTACGGGTCACAGGTGGCGCTCCTCAGGGAGATCCAGGTCAATGCGGCGAACGAACGGCGCCTGGCCCTGTGGACTCTGGCGGGCTTCATCCTGGTGGTTTTGCTGGGCGCGTGGTGGATCCCCAGGCGGCTGGTGCGGCCGCTCGGCGAGATGACCGACCTCCTGGGGCGTGTGGCCGAGGGAGGCACCGAGCCCGTTCCCGTCTCGGACCGGCATCCGCTCATGGCGCCGGTGTTCGACAGCTACAACGGGCTGGTGCGCCGCCTCGGGGAGCTGG
>JASFRY010000322.1:0-5714 GCA_050114675.1 Gemmatimonadota bacterium
GCGATCTACATCGGAAGCCAAGGGGCCGGGGAGGTGGATACGGGTCCTGTTTCGCGTCAAGTTGGGGTGCGACGATTCGCCACCGACTCGTGCTCGGCCTGGCCTCCCTCTGGAGACGCCCCTGCCCGGACCAGCCGACACCTCCGACCACGACGGTCGTATAGTCCGTACGCAACGACGCGCACCGCGCGGGAGGTATCATGGACACCCCGATTCGCACCAGCGCAAGCCTGCTCCTCCTCACCTGCGCCACCCTCGCCTGTGCCGAGCAGCCCGAGACCGGAGCCTTCGTGGCCACTCTCGGTGCCAAGGATACGGTCGCCGTCGAGCGCTACACCCGATCCGGTGACCGGCTTTCGGGGACGAGCGTGGCGGCGTACCCGCGGGCTTCGGTGCGGACCTACGACGTAACCTTCGATCCGGCCGGCGACGTGCAACACGTCCACCTGACCATGGGACCGCCCGCCGCCGAACCCACCACCGTCGCCGACTTCACCTACACGGGTGACAGCGTCCAGGTGGAGGTCCAGCGCGACACGACGACGCAGCGCGTCGCCGTCGCCACCGACGGCGACCGCCCGCTCCCGTTCTTCGAGGACGTCTTCGCGTTCTGGCAGCTGTCGATCGAGCAGGCCATGAAGAGCGGCTCGGATTCGACGACCTTCGGGGTCCTGGCCGGACAGCAGATCTACCCCATTCACTTCCAGCGCCAGGATGCCTCCGACGCCGACATCGGCTTCCCGGAGTGGGGCACGGTCCATGCCGCCCTGGGCGAACAAGGGTTGGAGAGCCTCGACATGACGGAGACCACCAGCAAATACACGGTGGCGCGTGTGCCGGCCGTGGATCTCGAGGGGACCGAAGCCGCGTGGGCAGCACGCCCTCAGCCGGGAGCGCTCTCGCCCCGGGACACGGCGAGCGCGGACGTGGGCGGGGCGAAGGTCACCGTCGACTACGGCCGCCCCTCCATGCGCGGACGTAAGGTGTTCGGCGGCATCGTTCCCTGGGGTGAGGTGTGGCGCCTGGGAGCGAACGCCGCGACCCAGCTCATCACCGATCACGACCTCGTCATCGGCGACACGACGATTCCGGCCGGCACCTATTCCCTCTGGCTGATCCCCACCGCATCGGAGTGGACGCTCATCATCAACAAGCAGCACGGCCAGTGGGGAACCGAGTACGATCCTGCTCAGGACCTGGCGAGGATCCCCGTGACCGTGACGGCGCTGTCGGAGCCGGTGGAACAGTTCACCATGGGCGTCACGGCCGACGGGGGGAGCTCGGGCACGCTGTCCATGGAATGGGAGACGACGGAGGGAACGGTGCCGTTCACGGTGCGGTAGGCTCTGCCCCCTTCTCCGATCCGGCCGCGATCCCCCACCCTCCCTGGGCGGTCGCGGCCACATTCGCCAGAAGACCGTCCAGGGCGCGGGCGCCACGTCTGAGCCCGTAGCGGTAGAGCGTGCGCATCCCGGTAAGCGTGGCAAGGCCCCCTGCCGTCCCCCCGGTGGCGACCAGGAGCCCGAAGCCCACAGGGCCCAGAAAGGCCATGCTGGAGCCTACCGCGCCTGCCAATAGCAGCGTGATCCCGCCGCCCAGAATCGACAGCCCGCCGCTGAGGCCCGCGTTCAACCGGAAGGCCCACGCCACCGGTGACCGGAGGGTCACCTCCGTGCGGGGAGGATCTCCCGGCAGAGGTGCCAGCGTCACGTACACGCTCCGGAGGTCGGCCTGGCTGGCGTCTCCCTTGAAGCCGGGCTGGCCCTGGGACGTGAAGCCCACGCCCTGCATGTCGAACACCAGCGTCCCTCCGGACTCGGGGTCTCCCAGGCGCTCTCGCAGCGTCAGTGCGTAGGGCTCCTCGGGAAGGATGCGCTCCATGGCCTTGAGGATCTCGCGGGGCGAAGCCTGGACGATCCGCCGTGCCGTCACCGAGTCGGACGGCCTGCCCAGGAGCCACCGGGAGAACCGCCGCTTTCCGGGAGACGCGAGCCGCGTGGCCCGATCCGCGTGCACCTCCGCCAGGGCGGCCTCAAGGAAGTCCTCGCCGATGCCCGCCTCCAAAGCCGCAGCGCGCACGTGTGTGAGCGCGTATCCGTCAGGGCGCGACCAGGCGTCCTCGGAGAGCTCCTCCTCCGCATGGGATGCGGCTCGGGCCTCGGCGCGGCGTGCCGCCTCGGCCTGGAGCTGGGCCGCACGCTCCCACAGCCGGTGTGCCTCCTCCTCGGTGAGAAACTCCCTTTCGTCCGTCATGGCGAGGTAACCCTGTCTGGCTTGGTGTCTGCGGAGAATACGGGGACCGCAAAGGACACCTTCAAGCCTCGATTCTCGGGCGCCCACGGCACTCACCTGAAGATATGGGGGAAAAGCCCCTTTGCGTCCCCCCTCGGCTCGTCGAGAGCCTCCGGCGCATTGCCGCTCCGCCCTTGCTGTACACGCACTTTTCCCTGTTGCGGCGTATGTGTACAATAATCTGTACATTGTGTCGTAAAAGATTTACATTGAGGACGACCCGGCTAGATGAAGCCCCTACAACGCAGGAGTCGATCATGTCCCTGATACTGTGGAGCGTCCTGGCACTGCTTGGCGGCTTCGGAGCTCTCTGGGTCACCGCCCGCCGGGCGCGACCCGTGGGCGCCCCGTGGCCGGATGACGTGGAGCTGCCATCGACGCCCATGCAACGCGTGGCTCGCTGGAGTATCGGCGCCGGGAGCGTCCTCACTGCAGCGGCCGTGGCGCTCGTGATCCTCAACGGCCCTTCGGCCACCTACGAAAGCGACGCGATGCGCGTCGTCTTCACGCTCCTGCTCATCGTGATCCTCGCCGTGGTCGGAGCGGCGAACATCTGGCTGAAGGGCCAGGCCGCTCGTGACGACGGCCTCCTGGACGAACGCGACAAGGTGATCTTCCGCCAGGCACCGGCTGTGCAGGCCATCGGGATGCTCGTCACCCAGGCCATCTGGACCATCGGACTCGCCGAGTCGTTCCACCGTGTCGGTTCCGTCCCCCTCTTCTACGTGTACCTGATGTTCTGGTCGGCGCTGGTCGTGAACATGCTCGGCCTGCCCATCGGCATCCTGGTGGGCTATAGGAGGCCGTGAGCCATGCCCAAGGCCGAGATCGACAACCACATCCGCCGGCTGCGCTTCGAGCACGATGAGATGACGCAGCAGACGTTGGCCGAGCTGGCCGGCTGCTCGCGCCAGACCATCGTGCTTCTCGAGCAGGGCCGGTACGTGCCCTCGCTTTCGCTGGCGCTCAAGATCGCCCGGATCTTCGGGACCGACGTCGAGTCGGTGTTCCAACTCGCCGACCAGGAGACGTGAAGGTCTTGGTCCTTCCTCTGGCTCGCACGGGCAGGCCCTGGCACCGGTGGGAGTGATGCGTCCTTGGGGTCTCCACCGGCGTGACCGTGCCCCCGGAGCACCGGTGATGCGGCTGCGGCAGACTGGGCGGCGCCGGCTTGTGGCCCCCCGGACGGACCCCCATCATCTCTCCCCGTCCTCGTCGCGCTCTCCCCCTGTCCGGAGGCTCCTCCCATGCGCCGCTTCGCTATCGGGGCCGTCTTTGCGCTGCTCCTCGCCGCGCCCCTGTCGGGCCAGAACCTGGCCCTCACCCACGCCAGCGTCGTCGACGTGGTCGACGGGACGATCCACCGGAATGCCACCGTGGTGGTGTCCGATGGGCGGGTCCAGTCGATCGGCGACGGCGCCGCACCTGCCGGTGCCCAGGTCGTGGATCTTCACGGGTGGTACGTGGCACCGGGCCTCATCGACGCGCACGTGCACGTGGGCAACATCTCCGACGCCCGACGCGCGCTCCAATACGGCGTCACCACCATGCGCAGCGCCGGAGTGTCACACTATGTGGACGTGGGTATGCGGGAGCTTCAGCGCGGGGGGTATGTCGATGTTCCCGAATACGTGGCGACAGGCTACCACGTGCGGCCGGACCCCGCCGAGGGGCTGTGGGAGGACCACCCGGAGCTGGGTCGCTACCTGGCCTCGGGCATCCACGGCACCGAGGCGATCCGCGCCATGGCGCGGGCGCTCCTTTCCCGGAATGTGGACTTCCTCAAGGTGCTGGCCACGGAGCGGGCGGGGGTTCCCACCACGGATCCGCGCAAGCAGGTGTATGACGAGGAGGAGCTCCGGGCCCTGGTGGAGGAGGGCGAAGCCCGGGGTGTCGGCGTCATGGCGCACGCGCACGGAGACGCCGGCGCCCGCGCCGCGATACGGGCCGGCGTGCGGAGCATCGAGCACGGCACCTACCTGAGCCGCGAGACGCTCCAGCTCATGAAGGAGCACGGTACGTACCTGGTCCCCACCATCGCCATCGTCCGCGACCTGACCATCCCCGGCGGTGACTACGACAACGCCTTCCTCGAGATCCGTGGCCGCCACATGCTCCCGCGGGTGCGGGAGATGGCACGGATGGCCCATGAGCTTGGTGTGAAGATCGTCACGGGAACGGACACCGGATACGGACCCGAAAGCACGACGACGCTGGCCCACGAGATGATGGAGCTCGTGGACATCGGCATGACGCCGCTCGAAGCACTGAAGGCTGCGACCGTGACGGCGGCGGAGCTGCTGGGGGTCGACGACCACACGGGCAGGATCGCCGAGGGGCTCCAGGCGGACCTGATCGTGCTGGAGCGCAATCCGCTGGACGACATCGGCGTGACGCAGGACGTCCAGATGGTGATCAGCGACGGAAAGATCGTCGCACGCCACGGCGACTGGCCGGATCAGCGACCCGTCAGCTCACGTTCGTTTCCCTAGTGGACTGTATTGCATTCGAGCGCCGACACGCCGGTGGCGCGGGGCACGCGCCGCGGTTCCGTCACCGACCCGTAGCGATCCGGTTCCCCTCTCCCGGAACCACCACCACCGGCTCGTGCCCTCGGGCCTCGCCGGCGTCCACCAGGCCGTAGCTGATGATGATGACCACGTCGCCCGGCTGGGCGAGCCTGGCCGCTGCGCCGTTGAGACAGACGGTGCCGCTCCCTCGCTCCCCGGCGATCGTGTAGGTCTCGAAACGGGCCCCGTTGTTGATGTTGACGACCTGGACCTTCTCGTACGGAAGGACGATCGCAGCATCCAGCAGGTCCTCGTCGATGGTGATCGAGCCGACATAGTTGAGGTCGGCGTCGGTCACCGTGGCACGGTGGATCTTCGACTTGCAGATCTCGATGAGCATCGGGGGCAGTCCGTCTCGCGCGCATCCTCTTCGACCGGAGGGGATCGAGCCTGCCCTCCGGGTCCGAAACGTCACGCTCCCGGACGGCAGGGTCCAGCCCCGACCCGTGGCGAAACCCGTGGGCGGCTCTTGTCGTCTGGAATGAGATAGGAGTCACGATTCGGCCACCCGACCGCGCCCGGCCGGGGGGAGGGGACGATGGGCACGTTCCTGAGCGACCTCCGTTTCGGTGTCCGTATGCTCGTGAAGCGGCCGGGCCTCTCCCTGGCGGTCGTCACCACGTTCGGGCTGGGCATCGGCCTCACCACCACGGTGTTCAGCATCGTCAACGGAGCGCTCTTCAAGGGTCTCCCCTTCCCCGATGCCGACCGAGTGGTCCTCGTCGGTCGCACGGAGCCCGCGCGTGGCGTCGAGTTCAGCGGGGTGGAGGTCCACGACTTCCTCGACTTCCGGGACCAGCAGACGGCATTCTCGGGCTTCGGAGCGGTCGGTATCGGCCCCGTCAACCTCGC
>JASFRY010000323.1:0-5711 GCA_050114675.1 Gemmatimonadota bacterium
CATCCCCGGCTGCTCTCCCGCGGCCGCGCGTGCGATCCACAGGCAGCGGAAGGCGAAGAGGCGCTCGGTGTCCAGCATGTGGCCCACGACCTCCCGGACGGTCCACTTCCCGGGCGCGTAGCGATGCGTCTCCCGGTCCGGCGGCACGGAGGCCAACAGCGTCTGGGTCGCCGTCATCTGGGTCTCGAGGATGTCGGCGATGTCGCCGTCGGGCACCCGCTCCACGTACCGGCCGTAGTATTCGGCGTACTCCGACGCCGCAGGGCGGCTCACTGGCTGATCCCCCGGTCCAGCTCCTCGATGGTGGCCGTGGACGGCGGTCGCTCGCGCTGCAGCCTGCGCGCCACCGCTTCGGCCCGGCGCATGACCCGGAGCACGTTCTCGCCGGCCAGCTTGGCAAGGTCCCCATCGCTCCACCCCCGTCGTGCCAGCTCGGCGAAGACCTTCGGAAAGGTGGAGACGTCCTCCAGGCCGACGGGGGTGGACGTGATCCCGTCGAAGTCGGAGCCGATGCCCACGTGGTCGACGCCGGCCACCTCCACCACGTGCTCGATGTGGTCGGCCACGTCGCCGATGGTGGCACTGTCCCGATCCGTGAGGAAGCTGGGCACGAACGTCACCATGACCACGCCTCCGTTGCCGGGCAGGCGCCGGAGCACCGCATCCGGCACGTTGCGCGGGTGGTCCCGTAGCGCTCGGGCGTCGGAGTGGGAGAAGATCACCGGCGCCTCGGACACGTCCAGGGCGTCGTTCATGGTCTCGGGCGAGGTATGGGACAGGTCCACGAGCATCCCGAGGCGGTTCATCTCCCTGACCACCTCCCTGCCGAACGCCGTGAGCCCGCCGTGCTTCGCCTCGTCGGTAGCCGCGTCGGCCCAGTCCAGGGTCCCGTTGTGGGTGAGCGTCATGTAACGCACGCCCATGGCGTAGTAGGCGCGGAGGGCGCCCAGCGAGTTCTCGATGGCGTGGCCGCCCTCGATCCCCAGCATGGACGCGATCTTGCCGGAGCCGAAGATCCGCTCCACGTCCGACGCGTCGTACGCCTCCTCGAAGACCTCGGGGTAGCGGGCGATGATCTGCTTGGCGATGTCGATCTGCTCGAGCTGCATCCGGGCCGCCCCCGAATCCACCGACTCGTACGGGATGTACACGGACCAGAACTGCCCACCCACGTGGCCCCTCCGGAGCCGGGCGATGTCGGTCATGAAGTCGGGATGGCCGCGAAGGTCGTTGGCCGGGGCCGCCACGTCGTGGGGTGCCGCGCTTTCCCGGATGGCCCACGGGAGGTCGTTGTGCCCGTCGATGAGCGGCGTGCCCGACAGGACGCGCAGCGCGCGGACCATGTAGGGGTCGGGCTCCTGCTGGGCGGACGCCGGGACCGCCCACGCCAGGGCGAGGAGGAGGAAGGCCGGGAGGGATCGTCTCATGGCGAGGCTCGTCGGTCGGGGGCAGCACGGGCTCGGAGAGATCCGAATCTATGCGTCGCCCCCACCGGCGCGCATCTGTCGGCGGATGTCTTCCACCCGGCTGCGCCCATCCGCCACGGCGGCTTCGAGCTCCGGCGGGCTCGGCGACACGTCGGCCGCGGCCTGGAAGAAGGCCTGGAACTCCCGGAGCGCCCGGTTCCCCGACCTGACCCGCTCGATGCTCGTCCGGGCCCCGTCGATCTCCTGCTGGCTGCACAGGGCGGTCTGGTACTCGACCAGGGCCCGGATCACCGGCTTGTCCGCGTCCGGGATGCTCCCCCCCATGTCCCGGATCCCCTCCAGGGTGATGCGGCCCAGGACCGGCCGGCCCGCGGCGCACTGGGCCTGGGCAAGGCGCAGGTGTGCACGGGCGTCCGGGAGTCCCGTGGCCACGGCCTTCCGGAGCGCCTGGATCGCGGCATCGTAGGCGCCCAACCGGATGTTGGCGATCCCCTGCCGCACCAGCGCCGCTTCATAGTCCGCGGCGTAGACGCTGTCACGACCCGTGGGCGTGGACATCCTCCCGTAGGCCGCGACCGCGGTGCGCCATCGCCCCGCCTGGAACGCCCGGTCCCCGGCCTCCATGGCCGTGAGCCTCGACGAGGGCGTGGAGGCCGACTCCGGCGCGTGACCGGCAGGAGCGGGGGGGGAGGGCGTCCCGGTGGACCCGGGCAGGTCAGGACGCCGCGCTCCCGCCCGGCCTTCGTCCTCGGCCGATGCCGCACGCTCCAGGCGCCGGGCCATACGGAGGGTGACGGGCCCCGCCGATGCCCCCTTCGGCACGGAGAGGACCGTGTCCAGCCGGTGGTAGGAGGGAGCCTCCAGGCGAAGCTCCACCACCAGGCTGTCCTCGCTGATCTCGTGCTCGATGTGGTACGCCTCGGCAGCCGGTACAGCCCGGGCAACGAACGTGTCCAGGGTGATGGGCGCCCGTACCAGGTAGCGAACGGTGAGGTCGTCGTCGGTGAGCGCCGCCCCGGTCCCGGCATCAACGGCCTGGAAGACGATCTCGCTGGCCTGGGGCGGACCGGATGCCGCACGCGCCGGCGCAGCATCCGGCGGCTGGGCACAACCCGCCACGAGCACGACGGAAGCAGCGAGGACGGAGCTGGAGCGTGGCATGGAGGCGGGGACGTCGGAGATGTGAGCGGTCGTCCCGACAATAGGGCCTCAGCTACGGCTCCCGGGCAAGACCACCGGTGGTTTGACCGGGCTCCGGGCGGCCGGGTAGCTTCCTGCCGTGCCCTCCCGCTTCCCCGGAGACGCGCAGTCCGTGCCCAAAGACGACGATCCAAAGAAGCGCGAGCCGCAGCCCACGGTCTCGTGGGACCCCCAGGAGCTGGCGAAACTGCACGCCTCCGACGCCGCCGGGGGGCAGCCCCGGCGCGAGGGGGAGGATCCTCTGGTTGGCCAGCTCCTTCGGGACAGATGGCGGGTCCTGAGCCGCCTGGGGTCCGGGAGCTTCGGAACGGTCTACAAGGTCCGTGACGAGAAGGGCGGCTGGGTGGAAGCCCTGAAGATCCTCGCAGTCGACCGCAGCACCGGCGCCGAGGCCCAGGCGGCCCGTGAGCGGTTCCTGCGCGAAGCCCAGATCATGAAGCGTCTGGGCACCGAGTCCCAGCACATCGTGGCGCTCAGCACCTACGAGGAGGACCTGGGGTCGGGACTCGTGTACTTCCTCATGGAGCTCGTCGAGGGGAGGAGCCTGGCGGACCTGGTGCAGGAGGAGGGTCCCCTGGCGCCCGAGCGCGTCCTCCACCTCGCCCGCCAGGTGTGCAGCGCGCTGGTCGTTGCCCACGAAGGTCCCGACACAGTGGTGCACCGGGACCTGAAGCTCGACAACATCATGGTGACGCGGGACCGAGCCGGAGAGGAGTCCGTGAAGATCCTGGATTTCGGGATCGCCATGGTGGCCGAGCGGGAGACCGTCGGCGACTCGGGCACCATGGGCACGCTGGGAACGCCGGGGTACGCCGCGCCGGAGCAGCTCCGGTCCGAAGGCGTGGACGGCCGAACCGATCTCTTCGCCTTCGGCGTGATCCTCTATGCCCTCCTCACCGGCCGGGACCCCTGGATGGGCAACCCCGCCGGTGTCGAGACCACCCGCATCCAGCAGGTCATGGTCGCCTCGGAGCGCGCCCAGGTGCTCCCCATGTCCGACGCTGGCGTGGAGGTGCCGGCGGCGCTCGGCAACGTGGTGCTGCGCCTGCTGCGCCGCGATCCCGCCGACCGGTTCCCCTCGGCACGGGCCCTCGCGGACGCGCTGGACCGCATCGCCGCCGGAGGCCTGAGCGCCGACGTCGCATCGCTCCGCGTGGGGACCGGGACGTCCGGCGTCGAGGTGGAGATCCGGGCCGGAAGGCGCCTGGTGGCCGAGGGACGCACGCCGCTGCTGGCAAACGGCCTCGAGCCTGGAGCCTACCGGGTGGCGCTCCGCGACCCGCGCTTCGAGCGCGTAGAGACCACCGTGACGCTCCCGGCCGGAGGCCTGGAAGATCTGACCCTGGTGGCGGCGCCGCGCAGGAAAGGTCTGGTGGCGCGGGTCCGTCGGCGGCCCCTCCTGGCCCTGGCAGCCCTCGTAGTGGTGGCGGCGGGCACCGGCGCGGCCTGGCTTCGCCCGTGGGGACGGACGCTCGACCTGCCGACGCTCCAGGCGGCGGTGGCTGACGGACGGGTCCGGCAGGCCTGGCTCACGGCCGACGGTGTAGCGGGGACCCTGGTCCGACTCGGCCTGCCGGTGTCCTTCCGCACACCGGTTGCCGAAGGGGACATGACCGCCGCCGTGGACGCGCTGAAGACGGCCGGCCTCGTGGTCGACCCCTCCTGGGAGGTCGACCACCTCCTGCAGGAGGCGGTCCGCGCGCAGGCCGCCGGCCGCTACTTCGGTCGAGAGGGCGAAGACGTGCGCAGCTACGCCCAGCGGATCCTGGCGCTGGAGCCCCACAGCCCGGAGGCCCGCTCCCTTCTGCTCAAGGTCGCGGAGCACATGGCCTGGGATGCCGACGCCGCCCGGGAAGAGGGGGCCCCGGAGCGGGCGCGGGCGTTGGTGGACGCCTGCCTCGCGCTCGTCCCCGCCCACCCGGCCTGCAGGGCCGCGGAGGTGGAGCCGTGACGGTGCGGCCCGCCAGGGGATAGTACCTTAGAACTCGAGCGGTCCCGCGCCACCCGGGGGAATCCACGGGGCGGGGCCGGGTCGACCGTGTGGATCCATCAGGGCAGGAGACCCGAACATGCCGAAGCTCACGCTCCTTCTGGGCCGCAAGACGATGCGGATCTACGACCTGGACAAGGAGACGATCCACATCGGCCGCGACGAGGGGATGGACATCTTCATCGACAACCCTTCGGTGTCGCGACGGCACGCGGAGATCCGTCGGGAGGGGCAGGGCTGGGTGGTGGAGGACCTGGGCTCGTCCAACGGCACGTTCCTGCACGGCGCCCGCATCGCCTCCCCTCGACCCCTGGCGGTGGGCGACGAGATCGGCTTCGGCAAGTTCTCGGTCCTCTTCGACAAGGCCGTGGCCGCCCAGCCCGACGTGGCCCGTGAGGCCCGGGCCCGGGTCGTGACCCCGGCCGACACCTCGGGGACCATGCACATCAAGGCTCACGAGGTGAAGGAGCTCTTGAAGGACTCGGAGCGGAAGCGCCGTGCCCACCTCCAGTGGGAGTCGGGCGGGCGGAAGGGTGCCCACTACCTGTCCGAGGCCCCGGCCATCCTCGTGGGAACCGACGACCTGTGCGATCTGCAGGTGCCCAGGGGCCCGCGACACCACCTCCTGGTCCTGAACACGGAGGACGGGTGCGAAGTCCGCAACCTGGCCATGTTCGCGAGGATGACGGTCCGCGGACGGCCCACGAGAACGGCCACGCTCGAGGACGGCGACGTGGTGGAGATGAGCGGCGTGAAGCTGACCTTCGTGGCGGATATCGCCTAGGGGTCCGAGCCGCGGCGGTCTCCGGGGGACCGGACCGCGGCTACCAGAACTTCCACCAGGGGCGCCTCTCCCGTTCGCCGTCGTCTGCCCGGGTGTCGGCGTGGGGCGGAGCGTCCTCCTCGTCGTCGGCCGGCGCCGCGTCCGGCGGCTCGAACTCCAGCGGCATGGTCCCGCCCGACCGCTCCCGTGCCACCTCGCCGAACTCGGCGACGGCCGCCGTGATGTTGTCGTCGCTGCCTGCCTCGTAGGCCGCGTCAACCAGCGCCTCGACCGCGCCTCTCGGGCCTCCCGACCGGCCGAACACCTGCCG
>JASFRY010000324.1:0-5690 GCA_050114675.1 Gemmatimonadota bacterium
GGGAACTTGCTCGGGTGCGCCGTGGACAGCAGAACCCAGGGCCCCTCGCTTCCACGCCGTTCCTGCTCCAGCGCGCACCACCCCACCGCCGTGTGGGGATCCATGACGTAGCCGCTCCTCTGAAACACCCGGGCTATGGCCGCACGGGTCTCCCTATCGCCCGAAGACACGGCTCGCACGTCCTGGCCGAGCGCGATGACGTCGTCGCCGTAGAGCCAACGGATGCGTTCCAGGTTGCTGGGGTCGCCCACGTCCATGGCGTTGGAGTGCGTCGCCAGAGACGGGCGCGCCCTGTGCGTGCCCCGCTCCAGGTAGTCGGCGAACGCCCGATTGCGGTTCAGGGCGGCCACGAAGCCTCGAGCCGGCATGCCGCTGCGGAAGGCCAGGAGGCCGGCGCACAGGTTACCGAGATTGCCCGAGGGCACGACGAAGGTGGCCGGCCGCCCGCCCCATCCCAGTGCGGCCGCCGCATGGATGTAGTAGAGCGCCTGGGGAAGGAGGCGCCCCACGTTGATGGAGTTGGCCGACGTGAGGCCGCACGCTTCGCGGAGCTCGGGGTCGGCGAAGGCCTCCTTCGCCAGGCGCTGGCAGTCGTCGAAGGTGCCGTCCACCGCCACGGCGATCACGTTGCCGCCCAGCGTCGTCATCTGTCGGCGCTGGCGTGGGCTGATCCCATCCCTGGGGAAGAGCACCACCACACGGTAGGGCGCCACTCCGTGAAAGGCGGCCGCTACCGCACCCCCGGTGTCTCCCGACGTCGCCACCAGCACGGTGGATCGCTCCGCTCCGGCAGGCGCCAGGGCCTCCATGGCCCGTGCCATGAAGCGCGCGCCCACGTCCTTGAAGGCCAGGCTGGGACCGTGGAAGAGCTCGAGGACGTGGATGTCGTCGTCGATCTGCACCAGGGGAACGGGGAAGTCGAGGGCCGCCCGGACGACCTCCTGGAGCGAGGCGGCGTCCATGGCCCCCTCCAGGAAGCATTGTGCCGCCCACGAGGCGTTGGCGGGAAAGTCCGGAGACGCCGTTGGCGCGGCGCGGCGCAGGTCTGGAAGCCGCTCCGGCACGTACAGCCCCCCGTCGTCGGCGAGGCCCCGGAACAGGGCGTCCCGGAAGGAAACGGGGCCCGCGCCGCGTGTGCTCACGAAAGATCCCATGGCGCAGAATCTAGCAAGGAAGGTCCTGCCGACACGACCACCCCGGCCGGATTCCCGGGGGTGACGACGGCGCCGTTGTCAACGGTTTCGGAATCGTAACCGGGCTGTAACTTACCGCGGCCCCATCGGAGTCCTCTCCCAAGGACCTGCTCGTGTCGCACGGCAACGAGGAACCCAGGCAGGAGGTCGCCCGGAGTCCCCTACCGGGCATTCTCAAGGCCGTCTACTTCCTCCTGCTGCTCTACCTGTTCTTCTTCTCCATCGACCTGATGAGCGCGGCCTTCAAGCTGGCCGGCCGCGGCTTCGCCGAACAGCTGGTCGGGACGGCGTCCGATCCCCTGGCGGGGCTCATCATCGGGTTTCTGGCGACAAGCCTGATCCAGAGCTCGTCGACCACCACGACCATCGTCGTGGGGCTGGTGGCGTCGGGTGCGCTCACCATCGAGGTAGCGATCCCCATCATCATGGGTGCCAACATCGGCACCACCATGACCAATACCATCGTGTCCATGGGGCACGTGACGCGCTCCCACGAGTTCGAGCGCGCCTTCGCGGCGTCCACGGTGCACGACTTCTTCAACATCCTGGCGGCACTGACGCTGCTCCCCCTCGAGGTCATGTTCCACCCGATCCAGCGAGCCGCGCTGCTGCTGGAGGGGATGTTCGAGGGGGCCGGCGGCATGAAGCTGGCGAGCCCGCTGAAGCTCATCGTGGAGCCGCTGGCCGACGTCGCAACCGCCCACGTCACCCACGTGCTCCCCCTTCTCCTCATCGCGCTGACCGTTCTCTTCTTTGCGCTCTCGCAGATGATTCGGGTGATGCGCGGCGCCATCCTGAAGAAGCTCGAGGGGCTCTTCAGTCGCGTCCTGTTCCGCAACGACGCGGCCAGCTTCTCGCTGGGCCTGGTGACCACGGCCACGGTCCAGAGCAGCTCGGCGACCACGTCTCTCATCGTCCCGCTGGCCGGAACGGGCGTGCTGACCCTTCCCCAGATCTATCCGTACACGCTGGGCGCCAACATCGGGACGACGGTGACGGCGATTCTGGCATCGTTTTCCACGGGGAGCGCGGCCGCCGTGACGGTGGCTTTGGCGCACCTGTCGTTCAATATCATGGGAATCGCGATCTTCTACCCGCTCAAGGCCCTGCCCATCTGGCTGGCCAAGAAGGCGGGTGCCCTCGCCGGGAAGTCCAAGGGCAACGCGGCGTTGGTGATTGCGGTGTATCTTGCCCTGCACATCATCCCCATCGCGTACGTGCTCATGCGCCGGTAAGACGGCGGGAGGTCTGCGGTCATGTGGAAGGACATCCTCGCGCTCTTCAGGGGAGGCGGCCTCTGCGAGGAGGCGTTCGACGAAGCGCTCCTCATGCTCCAGGCGAGCCACGGCATGTACCAGGACTCCATCGCGGCCCTGCATCACAAGGGTGTCCTGGTGGACGACATCTACGCCCGTGATCGCCAGATCAACAAGTACGAGCGGAGCGTGCGCCGGAAGATCGTGACCCATATGTCGGTCTCGCCCAAGCCCGACATCAACATGGGGTTGGTGCTTACCGCCATCGTCATCGACATCGAGCGCCTGGGCGATTACACGAAGAACATCGTGGAGCTGGCGGTGGGGCTCCACGAGCCCTTCGACGGCCTCGAGCTGGACGACGACGTGCGCCAGATCGAAAGCACGGTGGACGCCATGTTCACCGACATCATTCCCGCGCTGAAGGAATCCGACGAGGGACGGGCCCGGAAGATCATCGAGCTTCACAAGCAGATCGGCGCCACGGTGGAGCGGGACATTCTCCTGCTCCGGGAGTCCAAGGTGCTGTCGGGCCGGTCCGGCCACGCCGTGACCGTCGCGCTGCACCTCCGCTTCCTGAAGCGCGTCAGCGCGCACCTGAAGAATGTGGCCACCAGCGTGGTGAACCCGTACTACCGCATCGGCTTCAGGGAGAAGGACGTGGACGTCGACGCCCAGGGAGCGGGGGGCCCGGACGACGACGAATAGCCCGGCGTCGGACGCCGGTCAGATCTCCACCTGGGCGCCCAATCCCACGACCCGGTCCGGTGGGATGTTGAAGTAGGCCGACGCCCGCAGCGAGTTGCGGGTCATGCGCTCGAAGAGCACCGAGCGCCACCGGGCCATGACCGGCCGGTCCGGCACCACCACCGTCACCTCGCCCAGGAAGAAGCTGTCCGCCAACCGCTGGGGCTCGTACCCCGAGATCTTCACCATGCCCAGGATCTCGGGCACGTCCGGGGTCTCCGTGAAGCCGTAGCGGGCCACGATCCGGTGGAAGCCCTGCCCCATGTCGCGCACCTCCAGCCGGTCGGGCTCGCGCACCCGGGGCCTATCCTCGATCTCGATGGTGAGGATGAACACGCGCTCGTGGAGCACCTTGTTGTGCTTCAGGTTGTGGAGCAGTGCGCTCGGGACCCCGTGGGGGTTGGAGGTCATGAAGATGGCCGTCCCCGGCACCCGCGGCGGGGGATGCGCCTGGATGGAGCGGAGGAAGTCCTCGGTGGGGATGGGCTTTCCTTCGAAGCGCTGAGCCAGGACGGCTCGGCCCCGGTTCCAGGTGGTCATGAGGGTGAAGACCGCCAGGGCCACCAGGAGGGGGAACCACCCACCATGGGGGATCTTGGGGAGGTTGGCGCCCCAGAAGGCCAGATCCACCACCAGGAGCCCCATGGCCAGCAAGACCACCCAGTGGAGCTTCCACCTGAACTTGAGGTGCGCCACCACCGCGAAAAGGAGGGTGGTGAACACCATGTCGGTGGTGACGGCCACCCCGTACGCCGCTGCCAGGTTGCCCGACGTACGGAAGCCCAGCACCAGACCGATGCAGGCCAGCATGAGCGCCCAGTTCACCGCCGGCATGTAGATCTGGCCGATGTGCCGATCCGATGTGTGGTCCACCTTGAAGCGGGGCAGGTACCCGAGTTGCACGGCCTGGCGCGTGAGGGAGAAGGCCCCCGAGATGACGGCCTGGCTGGCGATGACCGTGGCCGCCGTGGCCAGGATCACCAGGGGAATGCCTGCCCACTCCGGGGCCATGCTGAAGAAGGGGTGCTCCACGGTCTCGGGCTCGGCGATGATGAGCGCTCCCTGGCCGAAGTAGTTGAGGAGGAGGGAGGGGAGCACGACCGCCGTCCACGTGACCCGGATAGGGCGCTTGCCGAAGTGGCCCATGTCCGCGTAGAGGGCCTCGCCTCCCGTGACCACGAGGAAGACCGAACCGAGCACCAGGATCCCCCGCGGCCCGTTCTCCTGGAAGAAGTGGAGCGCGTAGTGGGGGCTCAGCGAGCGAAGGACGCCGGGGTGGTGCAGGATCTGGATGGCGCCCAGCACCGCAAGCGTGACGAACCACACCAGGGTCACGGGTCCGAAGACGGCTCCCACGCCCCCGGTGCCGCGCTTCTGGAAGGCGAAGAGACCCACGAGGATCCCGATGGTGAGGGGCAGCACCCAGGGGTCCAGAGCCGGGACGGCCACGTGCAGGCCCTCCACGGCGCTGAGCACGGAGATGGCCGGCGTGATCATGCTGTCGCCGTACAGGAGCGCCGCGCCGAAGAGGCCCAGGAGCACAAGGGCGTGTCGGGCACCCTTGGCCGAGGCCACCGCCTGGCGCGGCATGACCAGGGCCGTGAGCGCGATGATCCCGCCTTCGCCACGGTTGTCCGCCTTCATCACCAGGAAGAGGTACTTGAAGGAGATGACGATGATGAGGGACCAGAAGATCAGCGACAGGATGCCGTAGGTATTGTCCACGCTGGCCGCGATGCCGTGGGAGACGTGGAACGACTCGCGGATGGCGTAGATGGGGCTGGTCCCGATGTCCCCGTACACGACCCCAAGGGCGGCGAGGGAGAGGGCCCAGAACTCCCGCCCCCGGGGTGACTGTCCGTGGGCGCTCACGATCCTGTGGCGGCGTCGGGGGTCATGGCGAGGGCGTGGGGGGCGCGTGTAGCGAGGGAATGGCTGAATACGCTACTCGGGTAGCTCTGCCGCCACAACCCGGAGACCCGCGACGTTGACGAAGGGCCGGACCGTGTCCTAGCCTCCCCTCCCCGACGTCACACCCTCCACCGGAGATGGGAGTCATGCGTTCCCTACACCGTTCGCTGTCGTTCTTCGTCGTGACTGCCGCAGTGGCGGCCGCCGCGGCCGGCATCGCGCCAGGTCCCGCTGCGGCGCAGACCACCTTCGATACCCTGGCCATCGAGGGACTCCACTATCGGATGGTGGGTCCCGTGCGCGGCGGCCGCTCCACGGCGGTGGGCGGCTTTCCCGACGACCCCGACCGATGGATCATGGGCTCCACCGGGGGCGGCGTGTGGGTGAGCGACGACAACGGGGCCCACTGGACCAACATCACCGACGGCTTCTTCGGTGGCTCGGTGGGGGCGGTGCGCGTGGCGCCTTCGGACCCAAACGTCATCTACGTGGGCATGGGCTCGGCGGACATCCGCGGGAACACCTCCCACGGGCGGGGCGTGTGGAAGTCCACCGACGGTGGCCGCAGCTGGAGCTTCATCGG
>JASFRY010000325.1:0-5659 GCA_050114675.1 Gemmatimonadota bacterium
CGCCGCGAAGATGGCGCTATACGGCGATCCGTACCTCTTCTACGAGGTGACGGAAGGCGGCCATGGCTCCGGAGCCAACCTGAAGGAGTCGGCGCATACGAACGCGCTGGAGTACACGTACTTCACGTGGAAGCTGATGCGCTGACCGGTCCGTCCTCCCGTTAAAGGGAGGCCATCCCGTCACGACCACCCTGATTGGCCTGCGGACCGGCCGGAATTCGGGGCGCAAACGGTCGACAGCCGGTGCCCGTCAGTGCTACCCGGGATGGCAAATGCCATGATCAGCTCTCGGGGTCGCCGCGCCTCACATGGAGACCAGCCCTGCCGCCCTCAGAATCTCCAGGTAGTTGAGCACACCCTGGAGATCCGAGGGCTCACGCCCCTGGGCATCCAGCATCGTCTTGATGTCCAGGGCGCTGTGGTGCCCGTCCACCAGGAGCTGGACCTCGTTGGTGTCGATCCCCTCGTGCGGATACCGGGCCACGACCTCTTCGGGAACGGCGTCGAGATGCCCTCGCCACCCGCCGTAGCCGTCACGCTTCACGAGGGCGGTCTGACGGGGCACGAGGCGCGCGGCGCGCCGCTCCAGCTCGCTGGCTCGCAGCTGCACCGGCCGGACTCCGAGGCGTGTGGCCGTATGTTCCATGTGCGTCTGCAACGCGCCGAGGTGCGCCTGGCCCACGGCGTCGACCAGCGCCTGCATCTTCGCCACGTACTCGGCCACCGCCCTCGGTTCAGCCGAAGGGTCCGGTGGGGTAGGGCCATCGGCCTCGACCCCCGGCCGGCCCGCGAGCTGGAGCACCGTCGCCAGCGTCTCCTTCTCCACCATGACCGATCCCTGTACATGGGCCCGGGCCCATGCGTAGCGCTCCGCCAGGTCCTGGGCCGTCGCTCCGTTTAGCCGCTCCTGGCCCATGACCAGCTGATGGCCCAGGCGACGGGTGGCATTGCTGGCGATCTCACCGGCCAGGCGGATGGCCAGGTCGTCGTCGGCCGAGGCCACGGTGTAGGCCGCAGCGGCGCCGATGACCACGACCCGCTTGAGCTGCGTCGGATCGGCCTTGTCGGCCCGGTCGCCGGAGGTGTGGTACCACTGGTCGGGCCAGGCGATCATCATGACCCCGGGCACCTGGACACCCCAGTCGTTGAAGACCTCGTGGTCCGACGAGCCGTAGTGGGTCTCGATGCTGTAGTAGAAGGGCTCGTCCGCGCCCGACGGTGCGACGATGCGCCGTGGCACCTTGTAGAAGTCCCGCCGGTTCTGGATCCGCTCGTTGTTCGATTCACCGACGTAGCGGTAGTAGTTCTCCATCACGTCGTTGATGAAGTGAGGCTGTCCGTAGGTCGTCCGCATCAGGCGCATGTACGCCTTGTTTCGTGTCAGCCACTCGCCGACCATGTCCATGTTGATGTTGGCCAGCGTGTTGGTCATGAGATCCCCGTGGGCCTTCACCCACGGCCCCGTCCCCGAGTACTCGGGGCCCCACAGGAAGCGGATCGTGCGCCGGGGCCGGGGGATCCGGCCCTCCTCGATGAGCGTTTGGAGCGTGCGGGCCACCTCCAGGATCGCGGCGCTCCCCGACAGGTTGTCGTTCGCCCCCTGCTTCACGTATCCCTCGAAGAGGTGTGCCGACAGGATGAGCTCCGGGGCGTCGGGATCGGTGCCCGTGATCCGGGCCACCGGGTCCTGCATCTCGTACGGTTGGGTGGTGGTCTCGACCTGGGCGTGAACGGTGATCTGCTCACCACCCAGGAGACGCTCCTTCAGGATCTCCGCCTCGCGTGGCGGGATGAAGAACCCGAAACGCGTGTCGCTCGCGTCGCTTCCGCGGCTCCGGATCCCGCTCCACGGAATCTGCGTGGGGTCGAAGTACGGACGTCCGTTGGCGACGTTCACCACGCCCAGCGCGCCTCGATGGATGCAAGCCGCCTGGTGGACCCCACCCATGGAGCCCTCCGTCACCACGATCTTCCCGCCCACGTCGGCTGCGTCCAGCTCCTCCGGCGTACCGCCGCCGACCCACACCAGCTCCGCGGTCACGTCGGCGGAGCTGCTCCCGCTGGCGAGCATGGCTCGCAGGTCCTGGTACGAGGCCAGCTTCTGCCGCAGGGGGGCCACCTCCCAGAGCTCCCCCTTGATCCCGTCCCAGACCTGGCCGCCCGGATAGCGGACGACGTCCACGCCGTCGAGTCCGTACTCCAGGAGCTTCTCGTGGACGTAGCGCGTCTCGAGGAACGTACCGGCTCCGTACTCGGGCGGGAGGCGGTCACGGTTGTAGCCTCCCATGGCCGTGATGGAGTTCCATGCCGTCTCGCCGGAGGCTTCGCCGACGATCTCGTTCATGACGTCGGGCGCCACCAGGGTCCAGGTATGCCAGGGGGTGAGCTGAGCGAGGGCGGGAACGACGTCGAAGAGGAGGGGGATCGCCAGGAGGGCGAAGGTCCGGCGGAGCATGAGGGCCTCCCGTCAGGGGTCGGGGCGAGCCAACCGAAGGACAACGGCTCGGGTCGGGAGGGCCGCGGCGGGGCCACCGCGCACGGGGCATGGCTTCATATGGGCTGCGTCGTCGCCCCTGGCAAGGCCGGTGTTCGATGACGACCCGCGGATGACGGGGCGATACGGAGCCTCGCCCGACGGGAGAACGGCCCGTGACTACTTCCCCTCGCCGCGCAGCCCCGGCACCATGCGTCGCCGCAGCGCACCTGGCGAAAGGCCTCGACCCCGCCGGCCACGCAATACCAAGGGAGGGAGAATGCTCGCGCCCGGTCAGGGGGCGGAAGAACGACGGGCTCGCATGGACCACGGGGCTCCACGCCGGGTCCCGAACCCCCGAGGTCAAGATGACCTGAGGCCTCGCTCCAGCTCCTCCTGGTAGTCCGGCGGAATCACGATCACGACCTGGTCTTCCGGCTCCAGGACCGTCTCGGGATGGGCGAGAAGGAGGTGTTCTGCGCGCAGGACGGCCACGATCTCCCAATCCACATCGTCATCCACGAACCTGGCGTCTTTCACCGGCCTGCCGGCCCAGGAGCTGTCGGCCGGGAGCGTCTCGATCATGAGCTGCTTCCCGTCGGGGAGGTCCAGGGGGATCCCCGACTCGAGGAGGGCGACGAGATCCATGTGCCCCACGCTGGCTGCATCGAAACGACGCCGCTCGCTCAGCATCCTGACCGCCGTCCGGAGGTGCTCCATGCGGTGCGCGGGCGAGTCGGCCGTCCTCGGGACCTGGGCCTCGTAGAGGCTCCCGTACCTCACGCGGGCGGTGAGCTGTTTCTGGGTCAGGAACGCCAGCATGACCGCCAGAGCCGCAGGTGCCAGGAGGCTGTAGCCGCCGGTCATCTCCGTGACCATGAGCAGGGTGGCGATCGGCACGCGCGCCGCACTCCCGAATACCGCGGCCATGCCGATCACGGCGAAGGCGGCGGGCGGTTGCCCCACGAGCTGCGCCAGGAAGCCGCCGACCATGGCACCCACGAACAGGGCTGGAGCGAACACTCCGCCCGACCCGCCGGACGAGACGGTCAGGGCGAACGCGAGCATCTTCGCGAATATGAGCAGTCCCAGGAGGGTGAGGGTGAGGCTGCCGTCGATGGCCTCCTGGATCCACCCGTAGCCGCCTCCGAGGACCTGCGGCAGGGCGAGCGCCAACAGGCCCACCCCCAGGCCGCCGATCGCCGGCTTGAAGTGCGGTGCGATCGGGATCTTCCGGAAGCCGTCCCGCACCCCGTAGAAGACGCTGGGCAGCAGCGCACCGACGCCACCGCTCGCCAGGCCCAGCACCACGAACCAGGCGTAGCTGGCAAGGTCGCTGGCCTCCAGCCCCGGAGGAACCTGGAAGAGCGGCTGCCATCCCACGAAGAGCCCGTTGACGGCGTAGGCGATGATCGAGCCGATCATGGTGTAGATCAGCGCGCCCGCCTCGAACTGCATCTCGCCGTACAGCACCTCGACCGCGAAGATGGCCGTGCCGATGGGCGACCTGAAGATCGCCGAAAGGCCCGCCGCCATGCCGACCAGCACCAGGAGCCTCTTCTCCGCCTCGGTCCGGTGGGTCATCGACGCATAGATCGAGCCGACGCCAGCGCTGAACAGGGCAGTCGGCCCCTCCCTCCCAGCCGATCCGCCCGAGCCGATGGTGATCGCGGAGGCCACGATCTTCAACGGAGTCACGCGTGGCCGGATGAATCCGTTCTCGCGGTGAAAGGCCCGCACCGCCGTGTCGGTGCCGTGTCCTTCGGCTTCGGGGGCGAGGCTGTATACGAGGATCCCGGAGATCAGGCCGCCCAGGGTCGTGGCCACCGGCACGAGCCAGAGCCAGTGTGGTCCGACGACCTCCCCCAGAACGCCTCCCGCGGACGAGTCCGGGGGTGAGTAGGCGGCGAGGTGTGTGAGAAAGAGATCCTGGGCCAGACGGAGCAGCAGGACGAAGAGCTGGGCCGCGAGCGCCCCGACGATTCCCAGGAAGATGGTATCGAGCAGCAGCATGTGCTGCCTGCGTATCGTTGGTCGGCGCCCACCTCTATCCGCCATCGCTACTCCGCGGTCAGCCTGGATGACTCCTGCGGAACCGTGCCCTCTGAATCAGGGGGGACGCTTCCATCTTGATTCGATGACCCACCCGCTCGCGGCTCGGATCGATAGCACGCGCACGTGGCCGTGTGCCGGCCGACCCGAACGACACTCCCGTCCTCGGAGACCGAATAGACAATAGGGACATGGACCGGCGTAAGAAACGTCGAGACGGTGACGGCACGCCCTTTGCAGGTATCTGGGCACGGCGCGGCCGACCCCGGGAGAGGGAGGACCGCCGCTCTCGGGGCGGGATCGGCTGCATCAAGAAGATCTGGAGAGAAGGACGCAGGAATGTCCAAGGCAAGAGCACGCCAGCGTATCGTAGACCATCTGGAAAATGCCGCCGAGCCTCTGACGGCGGACGAGGTATCGGACGCCACGGGGCTCCCTCCCGACGAGGCCGTGACCCAGCTCAACGTCCTGCGGCGACGAGGCGCCGTGGTGAACCGCCGGGGCCGCCGCTGGGCCATCCCCGCGGCGGAGAGCCGCAGCGTCTGACCGCCCGCCGCAATCTCCCGGAACCGAGCGGGCCCAACGGGGAGTGCTGCCCGGACGTCCCTCTTGCCAGCACTACGCCCAGCGACTAGAACACCTGTGAAACCCCGGGCCATCCGGGGTGCGGTCCTACCCTGCCTGCGTCCTCCCCGCACGACCGCGCGTTCCCCCATCGCGTGAAGGAGTCCCCCCATGAACCCCAGGACGCTTCTGGCGGCCGCCGTCCTGTGCGTGGCCGCCGCCTCCTGCTCCGAGCCCACCGCCGTGGAGCCCAAGGTGGCGCGCAGCGGCATGGCCTCGCTCCAATTCTCCCCGGCCGGCGCCGAGGAGGTCCCGGTCCGGTATCTGGTTGTCTTCAAGGAGTCCGCGCCGAAGCGTTTCGAGACCCAGGTGGCCCAGCTGGGCGGCACGGTGCTGGTGAACCACGCCATCGGCGTGGCGGTGGTGGAAGGGCTCAACGACGCAACGGCGGCCGAGCTCCAGGAGCGCACCCGCGCGCTCTACGTCGTCCGGGACGCCGAGTTCCGCCTCCTGGAGCCCGCGGCCGTCGGCCAGCCCGAGCTCACCGACGCCTCCATGTCCGAGCCTCTC
>JASFRY010000326.1:0-5657 GCA_050114675.1 Gemmatimonadota bacterium
CAGCTGCATCCGCCGTCCGCCGACGTCCACCATCTTCCCCGCAGGGGGAAAGCGCCGGAGCACCTCACGGCGCATGGCCCGCTCGTAGACGGCGCCGGCCAGCACCCCCAGGGCAACGATCCCGACCAGCAGGAGGCCGACGAGCTTCAACGTCCGCTTCCATCTCATGGGCAGCACTCCAGTGGAGACGTGGAAGTCGGCGAGCAAGGTAGCATGCGGGGAAGGTGTCCGCTCTCCATGTCCTCGCACCGGGGGCCGTCGGAGCGAGCGGTACGGTGCGCGCCGGAGGAGGATCCCCTAGTCTTGTCCCGGTGCACGCCAGGCGTCGCGCCAGCGTCTTCCACAGTGTCCGGAGGGATCATGGCCCACCCCGCACGCATTCTCTTCCGTCTCGCCCTCGCCGCGGCCTTCGCGATCGCCTCCCCGCTGTCCGCCCAGCAATTCCAGGTGTCGTTCCCTGCCGCCGCGCACGCTGGGCCCGTGACCGGGAGGGTCTTCGTCTTCCTTTCCCGGGAGGAAAGTCCCGAGCCCCGTTTCCAGGCCGGAGGATACGCAGCCAGCGTCCCCTTCTTCGGAGTGGACGTGGACGGCCTGGCGCCCGGGGAGCCGGCCGTGGTGGATGGGAGCACCCTGGGCTTTCCCGTGGCGTCCCTGAGGGACGTGCCCGCCGGGGACTACTACGTCCAGGCGCTCATCAACGTGTACACCGAGTTCCACCGCGCCGACGGCCACACCATCTGGGCGCACATGGACCAGTGGGAGGGTCAACACTTCACCCGCTCACCCGGGAACCTCCTGAGCGACGTGCAGCGTGTGCACCTCGATCCGAGCGCCGGCTTCGACGTGAAGCTCAGCACCGGCCAGGTGATCCCCTCGGTGGAGATGCCGGCGGACACCCGCCGGGTGAAGCACATCAAGATCCAGAGCGAAATGCTGACGGAGTTCTGGGGACATCCCATGTACCTGGGTGCGACGGTGCTCCTCCCCCGGGGATACGAGGAGAAGCCGGACACCACGTATCCCACCATCTACATCCAGGGGCACTTCAACCTGCGGCCGCCGTTCGGCTTCGACCCGGACGGCCGCCCGGAGCCTCCGGAGCGCAGGGCCGGGCGGCTCAGGTACACCGCCCGGGAGCCGGGCTACGAGTTCGCCCAGGCGTGGATGGGCGACGACATGCCGCGCATGATCGCGGTGACGTTCCAGCACCCGACGCCGTACTTCGACGACTCCTATGCGGTGAACTCCGCCAACAACGGTCCGTACGGCGACGCCCTCATCCAGGAGCTCATCCCGTACCTCGAGTCCCACTTCCGCATGACGCCGCAGCCGTGGGCGCGCCTTCTCACCGGGGGCTCCACCGGCGGATGGGAGTCGCTGGCCCTCCAGGTCTTCCACCCGAAGTTCTTCGGCGGCACCTGGACCCTCTATCCCGATCCGGTGGACTTCCGGAGCTACCAGCTCACGGACATCTATGCGGACACCAGCGCCTTCGTCCCCAACGAGAGCGGATGGTGGGTGCCGGAGCGCTTCATGATGCGCGACGTCGACGGTCAGCCCCATACCACCATGCGGCAGATGAGCCAGCTGGAGGCCGTGCTGGGGAGTCACGGCCGCTCGGCGGAGCAGATGAACGCGTGGGACGCGGTCTACGGTCCGGTGGGCGACGACGGATACCCGAGTGAGCTCTGGGACAAGCGCACCGGCCACATCGACCGGGAGGTGGCCGCGTACATGCGGGACCACGGGTACGACCTACGGGCGTACCTGGCGAAGAACTGGTCCACCGTGGGGCCCGACCTGGTGGACAAGGTGCATGTCTACGTGGGCGACATGGACACGTTCTACCTGAACCTGGCCGTGTATCGCCTGGAGGACTTCTTCAGGTCGACGGCGGATCCCCACTACGAGGGGACCTTCGTGTACGGGAGGCCCATGAAGCCACACGGTTGGCAGCCCTTCACCAATGCCGAGCTTGTGAGGATGATGGGGGAGCACGTGAAGAAGCATCGCCCCGCGTCTTAGGCGCTGTCGCCGTCGCCGGGCCCCGCGTCGGCGTCTGTCGCGGAGGAGCCAAGGTTGATGGAGGGCGGGGGTTCGTCATCCCGGATCCGGCTATCCACACCCCTTCTTCCTGATCTCCGCCAGCCGCGCCGGCGGCGGGATCTGTCGGTCCGGCGGGAGGGAGTTGCGCCATTCCGTCTGAAGGCTGTCGACGGACTGCCCGACGATCGTCGGGAGACGGGCGGATCCCTCTTGCCAGATCCGCTCGACCGTCGACATGCCCCACCGTCTCGTCACGAACCCGACGAGACTCGCGGCCTCGAGGTAGGCGGTCAGGTCGTCCAATTGCCGGAACCGGCGGAAGACGTTGTCGAAGGGGATCTCGCCGCCCTCGCGCACGAGCCCCGCGACCACCGCGTCCACCCTGCTGCCGCCGCACCATCCGTCGGCGAACTGTGCGAGCCCTTCTTGGATCCAGGCGCCGGGCGGGGTGGGCCTGCCCCACGCCGCCACCGCCAGGACGTGCATGATCTCGTGGCGCTCGAACGCCCGCCACCCGGGGTTGGTGACCAGGAAGACCGCCGCCGAGTCCATCTGTGCGAAGCCCGTGACCGGGGCGCCCACCAGCGTGTCCATCTGCGTCCGGCTGTCGACGAAGAAGACGTCGAGGGTCCGAGGGTACGACGCCAGTCCCAGGAGCCTGAGGTCCGCCTCCTTCGCCCTCTTGACGCGCGTGACCAGGCTGTCCTGATGCCCGGCGGCGTAGGATCCTGCCAGGAAGTGGACGCGCAAGCCCGAGTCGGCTCGGGACACCCACCGGACATCGGTGCGGGCCAGCGCCTGCCTTGCCAGGCCCGCGGGCTCCTGCGCGGCCGCGGGGGACGCGGCCGCGACCAGGATCAGTCCGGCGGAGAGGACGAGCCGGTGCCTTCCGGGGAAGGCGACAGGTGGCCGCGGAGGCCGCGAGAGACGGCGGGGCCCGGATCGCTGCGTCGGGGTCTTGAGTCTGAGGTCATGGATCGGCATCGGGGCCTCTGGTCCTCCCGGGACCGCATCGTGCGGAGGGTTGCGGTGACCTCGACGCCTTTCGCCGCGCGGGGTCGACTCCCACCGCGGCTCCGCTCTTCCCCTTCCTCCGGCGTCCGAAGTAGAGGAACGTGAGTCCGAACACCAGCATGACCAGGCCCCACCAGAGGTTGACGTTGATTCCCAGGGAGCGCTGGTAGATGGCCGGATCGGAGACGAGGCCGGAGCCCGTCACCAGGATCCCCAGAATCGTGAACATGAGGCCCATGGGGGCGCGGATGTCGAGACCCATATGCGTAATCCCTTGCCCGGTGTCGCGGGGCCGCCGCGGCTACCAGAAGATGACGTTGAGAGCGACCACGAGCACCAGTACGGCGGCGGCGAGGGTCTCGGGCCGTCGGAGCCATCCTCCGGCTTCCCGCTCGGGCCGCTCGGTGAGCGAGTAGACGAGTCCCACCATCTCGCTGTCGGGGCGGGGCCGGGTGGCCAGGCTCACCAGGATGGTGACGACGAAGCACACCGACCACGCCCAGATGGCCGTCCAGAAGCTCTGGGCCATCTCGCTGGGGTAGGTGTGCAGGACCGTGCCGAGCCAGCCTCCCTTGATCCCGGGCACGTTCCCGGCGGACAGGGTGAGGCCGTGATGGATGGCCGCCGCCACGGTACCGGAGACCAGGCCGGTGAACGCCCCGTGTCCCGTGGAGCGCTTCCAGAACATGCCCAGGAGGAACGTGGCGAAGAGCGGCGCGTTCACGAAGGCGAACACGAGCTGCAGCATGTCCATGATGTTGTTGAAGGCCGACGCCAGATACGCCGTGGCAACCGACAGGACGATGCCCACCACCGTGGCCATGTGCCCCATCCACAGGTAGTGCTCGTCGGTCCCGTCCTTGTGGATGTACGACTGGTACAGATCGTAGGTCCATACGGTGTTGAACGCCGTGACGTTGCCCGCCATGCCGCTCATGAAGGAGGCCATGAGCGCCGTGAGGCCGATGCCCAGGAGCCCCGACGGGAAGTAGTGAATGAGCATGGACGGGATGGCCATGTTGTAGTCGTAGCCCCCGGCGGCGTTCGTGGGGAGCCGGTAGCCCGAGACGCCGCCACCCGAGGTGAGGGCGATGGCGATGATCCCGGGCAGGATGACCAGGAAGGGGAAGAACATCTTGGGGACGGCGGCGATGAGCGGAGTCTTCCGGGCCGCGCTCATGGAGTCGGCGGCCATGGCGCGCTGGATGACCAGGAAGTCGGTGCACCAGTAGCCGAACGACAGCACGAAGCCCAGGCCGAACACCAGGCCGAACCACTCCACGCCCATGGGGTTGGCCTGAGCCGAGCCCATCTCGGTCCATGAGTGGGTCATGGCCGGGGACAGGCGCGCCACGATGCCGTCCCATCCGCCCACGTCGCGCAGGCCGATGTACACCAGGGGGATGAAACCCAGCACGATGAGAAAGAACTGGAGCACCTCGTTGTAGATGGCCGACGTGAGGCCACCCAGGAAGATGTAGAGCAGCACGATGACGGCGGAGATCACGATGCTGAAGGTGTAGTTCCAGCCGAGGAGGAGCCGCAGCAGCTCCGCCATGACGTGCATGGAGATGCCCGACGAGAAGAGGGTCATGACCGCGAAGGTGCCGGCGTTGAAGGCGCGGGTCTTCTCGTCGAAGCGCAGCTTGAGGTACTCGGGGACGCTCCGGGCGCGGGAGCCGTAGTAGAACGGCATCATGAAGATGCCCACGAAGATCATGGCCGGGATCGCTCCCACCCAGTAGAAGTGGCTCGTGGCGATGCCGTACTTGGCGCCCGACGCGCCCATCCCGATGACTTCCTGCGCCCCCAGGTTCGCCGAGATGAACGCAAGCCCTGCGACCCAGGCCGGGATGCTCCGTCCCGAGAGGAAGAAGTCGGTCGAGGAGCGCATGTAGCGCCGCAGGACCCAGCCGATCCCCAGGACGAAGGCGAAGTACGTCACCAGGATGGCGTAGTCGACGAAGGTGAGGTCGGCGGTCATCTCGCTCGCTCGAGAAGAGGAGAGTCAAGGAAGCCGGGGCGGAGATTCCCCGGCCTTCACGTTGATGTCAAGCGAGGCTGGCGAAGGCGTACACCGTCCGACCTCGGTAGACCTGGCCGGGTCGGAGGGTCGTGGACGGGAACGACGTCACGCCGAGGACGGTCGTGTCCACGTCGGGTGCGGTGCGGGAGCCGTCACGGGTGGCGGGGCTACAGGGGCAGGAAGCTCATGGAGCGGAAGTTCAGGAGGTAGCCGTCGAAGCCGGCCAGGACGTCCAGCCCCAGGCGACAGTCCGTCGCTCGCTCCGTCCCGGGCGGCGCCACCGACTCGGTGTACACGGCCACGCGGGGAAGGGTGGTGGCCGTGTCTCCCAGAGCGATGCGTAGGTTCTGGAGGACCCAGGAGGGGATCTCCCGCTCGCCCCCGGCCCCCGCCGTCCGGATGGTGTCCGGTCGTCCCGCCTGCTCCACCGATGCCCTGTACCGCTGGTAGAACGGCTCGTGCAGGCTGGTGCGGTTGGCGCCGGTGTCCAGGTCGCAGATGGCCGGATGGCCGAGCACGCCAACCTCGATGAGCGGGGTCAGGTAGTCGAGCGCCAGGTTCTGCGGCGTTC
>JASFRY010000327.1:0-5651 GCA_050114675.1 Gemmatimonadota bacterium
CGGAATCGTGGGCATCAACTACCACAAGGGCTTCCTGCGCGCCGACGGCGACGGCGACGCCGAGACGTCCCTCACGGAGATCGTGCGCCACGCCCGCTACGTGGCCGACCGCATCGGGGTGGAGCACGTGGGGCTGGGCTCGGACTTCGACGGCGCGCACATGCCCGACGACCTGGGCGACGTCACGAAGCTGCCCCACCTGATCCAGGCGTTCCGCGAGGGCGGCTTCGGGGAAGACGACATCCGCGCCGTGGCCCACGGCAACTGGGTGCGCGTGCTCACCGACACGTGGGGTGGGTGAGATCCGGAGCGCGCCACCGGCGAGGTCCGCGGCCACGCCGGGGTCGACCGCCGACGAAGTAGACCCCCCGGGCGATCCGGGTGTACGTTGAGGGGCCATGACAACCCAGACCGCACGCGCCGCCAAGCGCATCCTTTGGGTCGACGACGAGATCGACCTCCTCCGGCCGCACCTCCTCTTCCTGCAGGCGCGGGGCTACCACGTCGACGCCATCTCCAACGGTGACGACGCCCTGGCCCTGCTCCGCGAGAACTCCTACGACCTGGTGCTCCTCGACGAGCAGATGCCGGGGCGGCGGGGCCTGGAGGTGTTGGAGATCCTCCGGCGCCAGGACCCCCACGCCCGGGTGGTCATGGTGACCAAGTCCGAAGAGGACCACACCATGACGGAGGCTATCGGCCGCCGGGTCGACGACTATCTGGTGAAGCCCACGAGCCCCCGCCAGGTGCTGTCGGTGGTCACGCGGATCCTGGAGGGCTCCTCCATCCGCCAGCAGCAGGTGGCCCAGGACTTCGCGGCGCGCTTCGGGCGCCTGTCACAGCTCGCCCAGGGAGCCTCGTCCCACGAGGACTACGCCGAGGTGTACACCGAGCTCACGGACTGGCACCTGCGCCTCCAGGGTGCCGGCGAGCTCGGGCTCCTGGACACGGTGGGCTCCCTCATGGCGGACCTGCGCCGGGAGTTCGGCATCTGGGTCAAGCGTCAGTATCCCCGGTGGATGCGCAACGTGGAAGACCGGCCGGTCCTGTCGGTGGATCTGGTGGAGCTCTTCCTGCTGCCGCTCCTGGGCGACGACCCCGTGTTCTTCGTGGTTCTGGACTGCATGAGGCTGGACCAGTGGCGCTCCATCACGCCGCTCCTGGCGCCGTACTTCGAGATCGAGGAGACCTACCACTACTCCATCCTGCCCACGGCCACGCCCTACGCCCGCAACGCCATCTTCAGCGGCGCCTATCCCGACGAGATCGCGCGCAAGAACCCGTCATGGTGGGATTCGTCCGACGACGAGGGGAGTCTCAACGCCTTCGAGGACCGTCTCCTGGAGGAGCAGCTGCGACGGCTCACGGGCCGCCGGGTGCCGGTCCACTACGAGAAGATCTTCACCGACCGAGAAGGCGATCAGGTGCGCACCCGGGTGAACTCGGCGCTGCGCACGCCGGGGAGCGTCATCGCCATGGTCTTCAACTTCGTGGACCTCATGACCCACGGCCGCTCCGAGTCGCCCATCCTCATGGAGGTGGCCAAGGACGAGGTGGCGCTCCGTGACCTGACCCGCTCTTGGTTCGAGCGGTCCACGGCATTCCAGGTCCTCAAGGAGGCGGCCCGGGCCGGCCAGCGCGTGGTGCTCACCACGGACCACGGCTCCATTCTGTGCCAGCGCCCCGCCACCGTCTTCGCCCGGCGCGACGCCACGGCCAACCTGCGCTACAAGTTCGGCCAGGACCTGAGGGTGGAGCAGAAGTCCACGGCGTTCAGCACCAAGGACGAGAAGGACCTGAGGCTGCCCGCGGGACGCCTGGGCTCCACCTACCTGCTGGCGATGGAGGATCACTTCTTCGTCTATCCCACCAAGCTCCGGGAGTACCAGGCCCGCTACCGGAACTCCTTCCTCCACGGCGGCATCAGCCCCGAGGAGATGATCGTTCCGGTGTCCACGCTGACGCCCCGTCCCACGTAGGCCCGGGGCGGCGCCTTCGGAGTCGGGGCACGCACCACTGCGGCCCACACGCGGGGTGGCGGCCGTCTCGGAGGTGCTTCGGTCGGTTGCTCAGCCGCCCGGTCGCGTGGCGCCGCTTCCGCCCACCACCGGCTCCAGACGGCGGGGGAAGAGGGAGTGCCAGATCCCGCTGATCCACTGCTCGATGTGGCTGGGGCACCGCCCCACGCGGTATTGGCCCGTGCGGACGAAGCCCGTGGTGTACGACGACGCGGGACCGCTGCGGCAGCTCTCGTCCACCACCTCGCCCGTGGTCATGTCGTAGCGCACCCGGGTCACGTCCAGAGGCGGCACCCACACCGTGGGCGGCGCGGAGCCGTCTCGCTCGACGTCGGACATCCAGCGTCCCCATGCAGGGGCCGCCAAGGTGCCGCCGCTCCCCCCGGGGACGATGGTGCGGGGTTGGTCGAAGCCCACCCAGACGCCGGAGACCAGCCCCGGGACCATCCCCACGAACCAGGCGTCCTTGCCGTCGTTGGTCGTGCCCGTCTTTCCCGCGGCGGGACCCTGGTAGCCGGTGCCACGCACGGCGGCCGCCGTGCCCCGGTCCACCACCGCCCGGAGCGCGTCCAGGATCACGAAGCTGGTGGCCGGATCCAGGACGGGACGGGGTGGCGTGGGCTGGTGGGACCAGAGGACCTCGCCGCCGGGGCCCTCGATGCGCTCGATGAGCCAGGGCTCGATGCGGTAACCGCCGTTGTCGAAGGGGGCGTAGGCTCCGGCCATCTCCACCAGCGATGCCTCGAAGGCCCCGATGAGGGACGAAGGGACCTGGGGGATGGGGCCGGCGAGCCCCAGGCTCAGGCCCACCTGCCGCACCTGGTCCAGCCCCACCGCCTCGCCCAGGTGCACGGCGGCGCGGTTGGACGACCGGACCAGCGCTTCGCGCATGGGGAGCGCCGGTGCGTTCACGTGGTCCGCCGGGGACCAGGTCGCGCCCTGGGCGGTGGGGATGGCCAGGGAGTCGGAGGCCACCAGGTCCACGATGCCGAGCCCCTGGCCGAGGGCCGTGGCCACGAGGAACGGCTTCACCAGGGAGCCGATCTGGCGACGGGCCTGGCTGACGCGGTCGAACTCTGACCGGCTGAAATCCCTCCCTCCCACCCAGGCCCGGATCGCGCCCGTGGCCGCGTCCAGCGAAACGGCGGCACCCTGGAGGACCTGGGTGGTGTCGCGGACCCGGAAGCGCCCGTAGCGCCCCTGCTCGATGGCGGCGAGCTGATCGTGCAGGGCCTTCTCCCCGGAGGCCTGGATGCGGCGGTCCACCGTGGTGTAGACGTTGAGGCCGGGTCGCCCCGCCAGCTCCGGGGCTACGCGACGGATCTCCCGGGTGACCGCCGCCGTGAAGTAGCTCCGGCCGCGCTGCACGGGTGGCACGTCCACGGTCTCCACCGGAAGCTCCCTGGCGGCCTGGGCCTCCCGGGGCGTCACCACCCCCTGCGCAGCGAGCACGCCCAGGACCACGTTCCGCCGCTGGAGGGCCTGGTCCGGATGACGGCGGGGCTGGTAGCGCTCCGGTGACTGGGTCATCCCCACCAGGGTGGCAACCTGCGCCAGGTCCAGCGAGTCCACCGAGGTGTCGAAGTAGTGGCGGGCCGCCGCCCCCACCCCGTAGACGCCGTCGCCCAGGTAGATGGCGTTCATGTACAGCGCCAGCACCTGGTTGCGGCCCAGCTCGTCGACCAGGCGTGGAGCCATCCGCGCTTCGATGAGCTTCCGCCGCCAGGGGCTCATGTCGGCGAAAGCCGGAGCCCAGAGGGTGCGCACCAGCTGCATGGGGATGGTGCTGGCGCCCTCCTCGATGTCCCGCGACACCGCGTCGCGGAACGCGGCCCGCAGCACGCCGCGGAAGTCCACGCCGTCGTGATCCCAGAAACGACGGTCCTCGACGGCCACGAAGGCATCGGCCATGAGCCTGGGGATCCGGTCGGCGGGGACTAGGTGGCGCAGCGGACCGGCCACGTCGGCCAGACGCTGGCCTTCACGATCGAAGATGTGGATCGCCTCGGGCAGCCCCTCGCCCCGGCGCAGCTCGGTCATCGTGACACAGTGCGTGTCGGGGGGACAGTGGGGAGAGAGCGCCAGCGAGACGCCGCCGAACATACCCACCGCGGCGGCGGCCGCGGTCGCGAGGACGACGGCGCGCCGACGTGAGGCCGACATCTGGCGCCAGCGAGACATGGATTCCTCCAGGGGGGTGCCCGCAGCGGGAACGTCCATTCCAGGGGACGTACCTCGTTAGATGAAGGAATCGTGCCAAAAGGATGGATCGGACTGTGGTGCCCCCGCCCCGCGCCGCTACTTTACCTGCCGTGAAGCTCTATCTGCGTATCCTGTCGTTCCTGAAGCCCCACGCCCCGCTCATGCTGGCGGCGGTGGCGGCCACGTTCGTGTTCGCGGTCCTGGACGCGGCGGTGTACATCCTGCTCATCCCCTTCGTGCAGGCCCTCTTCGTGAGCGGAGGGGCTGATCTGCCCTCGGGTGGATCGTCGCTCATGCAGCGCCTCCTGGACGCCACGGTCTACAGCTGGGTGGACCTCCAGGGAGATCCGTTGGCAGCCATCACCAAGATCATCGTCCTGGTGCTGGTGGTCTTCGCGGTGAAGAACGTCTTCTTCTTCGCCCGCTCCTACCTGGTGGCACGGGCCGAGCAGTCGGTGAACCGGGACCTCCGAGACCGGGTCTACGACCACCTGGTGGAGCTGGACCTGGCCTTCTTCGGCCGCGTGCGCATGGGGCAGATCGTGAGCCGCCTCACCACCGAGGTGGAGACACTCCGGACGGTGGTGACGTCGGAGCTCTCCAAGATGCTGTCCGCCGTCTTCGAGTTCGGCACGGCCCTGGTGGCCATGCTCCTCATCTCGTGGAGGCTCACGGCGGCCGCGTTCCTGGTGATCCCCGGCGCCATGCTCATCTGGGGTCCGCTGGTGCGGGTGCTCCGGCGCCGGGACCGCCGGGTCCTCCACCTGGGAGGCGAGGTCAACGCCCACATCCAGGAGACGCTGGCCGGCATCCGCCTGGTGAAGTCGTCCTCCGCGGAGGACCGGGAGCGGCAGCGCTTCCACGGGCTCACCGGCGACTACTTCCGCAACTTCCTGCGTGCGGAGATCGCCCGGTCGCTCGCCGGACCCGTCACGGAGATGCTGGCCGCGGTGGGAACGGTGATCCTCCTCTGGTATGGTGCGCGCCTGGTGGTGGCCGGCGACCTCTCCGGCGCCCAGTTCGTGGGGTTCCTCGGCCTCTCTCTCAAGCTGTACGCCCCGGTGAAGAACGTGGCCAAGTTCCCCGCCACGGCCCAGCCCGGGCTGGTGGCCGCCGAGCGGGTCTTCGAGTTCCTGGACGCCCCGGTGGAGATCCGGGACCGGCCCGGAGCGCGACCGTTCCCGGGCCTGGAACGGGAGATCGTCTTCGACGACGTTGCCTTCCAGTACCGGGCCGGCGAGCCGGTGCTGCGGGGGGTCAGCTTCACAGTCCCGCGAGGGAGCGTGGCGGCGCTGGTCGGTCCATCGGGGGCGGGGAAGACCACCATCGTGGACCTCCTCGGGCGCTTCTACGAGGTGAGTGAAGGACGCATCAGCGTGGATGGCGTGGACATCCGCGACATCCGGATCGCCGGGCTCCGGAGCCATCTGG
>JASFRY010000328.1:0-5643 GCA_050114675.1 Gemmatimonadota bacterium
CGGCGGCCATCATCATCCTCCTGGGCGGCGCCTACCTCGCCTTGAAGAAGTACCTCGACTGGCGCATACCCGCCTCCATCTTCATCACCGTGGCGGTGCTGTCCGAGATCATCCACATCTTCGACCCGAGCAAGCCGGGCGCAGTCTTCATGCTCCTCAGCGGCGGCCTCATGCTGGGCGCGGTGTACATGGCCACCGACATGGTGACCTCGCCCACCACGTCCAAGGGCGCCTGGATCTACGGCTTCGGCATCGGAGCGCTGGTGGTGCTCATCCGCCTGTGGGGAGGACTCCCCGAGGGGGTCATGTACTCCATCCTCCTCATGAACGCGGCGGTGCCCTTCATCAACCGGGCCACCCAACCCCGGCTGTTCGGCACGGGGAAGGAGGCCATGGTCTCATGAGCGGCGAGAAGAAGCTCCCCATGATCGAGCCCGAGGCCGGGACGGCGAAGGAGGGCAGCGGCGCCCCGCCTCCCCCCGTCCAGGTGTCGGCGTCGTCGGTGCGGCTCATCGGCACGCTGGCCATCGCGGGCGCCCTGGCGGGCATGGCCATCGTCCTGGCCTTCCAGTGGGCCAAGCCGCGTATCGACGCGTACCGGGCCATGGTGCTGAACCAGGCCATCAACGAGGTGCTGGGCGAGCCGGACCACTACGAGACGGTCTACCTGGTGGACGGGAAGTTCACGGACCAGCCTCCCGACACCGCCGGCCGGGATCGGGTCTACGTGGGCTTCGACGCGGCCGGACAGCCCAAGGGGGTGGCCATCACCGCCGCCGAGGCCGGCTTCCAGGACATCATCGACCTCATCTTCGGCTACGACCCGGGCACCGGCGACGTCTTGGGCATGAAGGTCCTGGAGAGCAAGGAGACCCCGGGCCTCGGCGACAAGATCACCAAGGACTCGACGTTCATCAGAGAGTTCAACGACGTGGGCACGCCCCTCCTGGGCGTGAAGAAGGGACAGGGCTCGGGGGGCCACGACGAGGTGGTCATGATCACCGGGGCCACCATCTCGTCCCGAGCCGTCATCGCGATCATCAACGACCGGTTGGAGGCCATCAAGGGACCCGTGGACAGCTACTGGTCGTCGCCTTCCGCGACGAAGAGCGCAGGTGCCGGGGCGGAGGGAGCCGTGGCCGCGGCGGGAGGCGGATCATGAGCCCCAGCAAGACCACGGCGCAACAGGATCTCCTCCGGGGCATCTGGAAGGAGAACCCGGTATTGATCCAGCTGCTGGGGCTCTGCCCCACGCTGGCGGTGACCAACACCGTGGCCAACTCCATCGCCATGGGCCTGGCCACCTTCTTCGTGCTCCTGGGCTCCAGCATCCTGGTGGCCACGTTCAAGCGCTGGATCCCCAAGGAGGTTCGGATCAGCGCCTACATCCTCGTCATCGCCACCTTCGTCACCATCGCCGACCTGGTGCTCAACGCGGTGGTGCCGGAGATCCACAAGGAGCTCGGGGCCTTCATCGCCCTCATCGTAGTGAACTGCATGATCCTGGGGC
Organism: Gemmatimonadota bacterium; assembly: GCA_050114675.1. Taxonomy (GTDB): domain Bacteria; phylum Gemmatimonadota; class Gemmatimonadetes; order Longimicrobiales; family Gaopeijiaceae; genus SZUA-318. Next base: position 1,511 of record JASFRY010000328.1, read on the forward strand.
GCCAGGAGGCCTTCGCCGCCAAAAACACGGTTTGGCGCGCCATGCTGGACGCGATCGGCACCGGGCTGGGCTTCATCATCGCCCTCCTCATGATGGGTGCCGTCCGGGAGGTGCTGGGTAACGGCACGTTCCTGGGCCATCACGTGTTCGGGCAGGGCTTCGCGCCGTGGGTCATCATGATCCTGCCTCCCGGCGGCTTCCTGACGCTGGGTCTCATCCTCCTCGGCTTCGGATGGTGGAAGGAAAGGGGCACGGTGCCGGTGCGGCCACGTAGGTGGCCCCACGGCGTGACGACGGCGGTGGGCAATGAGTCGCTCGAGGCCCAGGCTTCGAGGGGAGGCGCATGATGGGCGAGCTGTTCTGGATCCTCATCAGCGCCATGCTGGTGAACAACTTCACCCTGGTGCTCTTCCTGGGGCTCTGTCCCTTCCTGGGCGTGTCGGGCCGAGTGTCGACCGCGGTGCGCATGGGGATGGCCAACATCTTCGTCCTGGTCATCACCTCCATGGCCGCGTCGTTCCTCAACGCGTACATCCTGCCCCACGCGCCCTACCTGCGGCTGATCTCGTTCATCGTGGTCATCGCGTCGCTGGTGCAGATCGTGGAGATGGCCATCAAGAAGCTCTCTCCGACTCTCTTCAGGGAGCTGGGGATCTTCCTGCCCCTCATCACCACCAACTGCGCCATCCTGGGTCTGGCCATCTTCCAGACCAACCGCGGGTACAACTTCGTGGAAGGTCTCTTCTTCGCCGTCGGCGGCGGCCTGGGGCTGACGCTGGCGCTGGTCCTCATGGCCTCCATCCGAGAAACCGTGGACCTGTCGGACGTTCCGGCCATGGCCCGGAACATGGGGCTCGTCCTCATCCTGGCGGCGAGCCTGTCCCTGGCCTTCATGGGCTTCGCGGGGTTGTTCAGCTCATGATCGCCACGTCCGTCTCCGTCTTTGCCATGGTCGTCCTCTTCGTGGCCTTCGGCCTTCTCCGTCTTGGAGATGCCGGTCACGGATGCAGTGGCGGATCATGCGACTCCTGCTCAACCGATTGCGAATTCGACGCCTCCGGGAGGCATTCATGAAGAACCCCAACCGCCGCGAGTTCCTCGCCCTGGGCGTGGGCGCGCTGGCCGTTGCCACGCTTCCCCGCTCCTTGCGTCGCCGGCACGGCCTGATCCGGCGACAGATCCCCGTCATGGGGACGGTGGCCGACATCGCGGTGCGGTATCCGGACCATGCCAGGGCCCAGCAGGCCATCGACGCAGCGCTGGCCGAGCTCCGCCGCGTCGATCGGACCATGTCGCTGTTCAAGGCGGATTCGGACGTGGGCCGCACCAACGCCGAGGCGGGCCGCTCGGCTGTGGCCATCTCCGAGGACACGGCCACCGTGCTGGCGGCGGCGCTCTTGTGGGCCGACGCCAGCGAGGGGCGCTTCGACCCCTGCCTCGGGCGCATGAGCGAGGTGTGGCACGTGAAGACGCGCCGGCAGCCGCCGACCATCGACGAGCTCCGCGCGGCCCACCCGGGCAACCACTACCGGGCCCTGGAGGTGGAGCGCTCGGGCTCGACGCCACGGGCGGTCCTGGGACGGCCCGACGTGGCCGTGGACCTGGGAGGCATCGCCAAGGGCTTCGGCGTGGACCTGGCCGCCGAGGCGCTCCGGGACCACGGCATCTTCCACGGGCTGGTGAACGTGGGGGGCGACCTGGTGGCCATGGGCGTGGACGAGAACGACGAACCGTGGAAGGTGGGCGTCCGCTCGCCGGACCACCTGGACGACGTCGTCGACGTGCTCCGGGTGAGCGACCGGGCGGTGGCCACTTCGGGGGACTATCTCCAGTACTTCCAGTATGGCGGTCGGCGCTACCACCACCTGCTGGACCCGGTGACCGGGGAGCCGCGGTCCACCGGGATGCGGTCACTCACCGTGGAGGCGTCCACCTGCATGGCCGCCGACGCGGCGGCCACGGCGCTCTTCGGGGCAGACGGCGAGACGGCTCGGCAGGTTCTCGGGCGCGCCGCTCCGGGCGCACGAGTCGCGTACATCATCTAGGAGGTGCCTCATGGAAGCCCGCATGGCCTACTGCGCGATCTGCGATCGGCCCGTGAGGGTTCTGGTCAAGAACGAGACCTCCGCCTGGCCCGACGCCGACGATGTGGTCTGTCTGGACCACGGCGAAGCGTGTGGCACCGGAACGGTGTGCCCCATCTTCGACGTGCCCAGCGAGGAGATGAAGGACAAGCTGGAAGCCTACCGGCGCGAAGCCGAGGAGCGGTGACGCCATGAAGACCGAGATCGCCTATTGCTCCGGCTGTGGGCATCAGGTCCGCCTGGTGTTCACCGATTCGCCGCCCCACGACGGGCAGGCCAACCTGCGCGACGGCGCCGAGATCGTGTGCCTCGACTACAAGGAAGGATGCTCCGCCGGCAAGTGTCCCACCACGGGCAAGCCCGGCATCGTCATGGGTGTCCGCCTGGCCAAGAGCCATCTCAACGACGAGAGCTTCAAGACCATCCATGCCCGGTGTGAGGCGTGCGGCCAGGTGTCGGACCTGGAGGTCCTGGACGACACCTATGCCCTGTGCACGCTGTGCAACACCACCAACCGGTGGGTGACGCTGAGCCTCCCCGACGGCAGCCGGGTGGCGCTCACCGGTCGGTAGGATCCCGACGGCCCGACTTCCCAGCCTGTCCGGCGGGGGCCTCGCCCCCGTATCCGGCCCGCTGCGGCAATTTGCCGCAGCGGGCCGGTGCGCTTCGGCGGCTCAGTCCGATCCAAGGAGTGCGCCCAGGAGCACCGCATAGGCGACGGCGAGCGCGCCGGTTCCGATGAGCGCCGGAATGCTCCCCAGGCTGGCGCCCACGGACACGGCGTTCTGGGTGCCGCCGGGATCGTAGAAGCCGGGGTCTCCGGGATAGCTCAGCGGGTCCAGGGTAAGGGCGTCCCAACGGACGTAGAACGACCCCTGGTCCCGGACGTTGAGCCGAAGGTCGGCGGTCGGACCCGTGACGCCGGGGTAGCGCGTCCCGGACGCGTTGCCCTGAATGACACCGGCTTCCAGCTCGAGGCTGACGTTCGGCGTGAGCCATCGGCGCCCGCGGATCCTGGCGCCCCGGAAGGCGTCGTCGTTGCCCGTGCCCACCGTGAGGACTCCACCCACGGCGAAGGTGGGCGACACGTTGACCATGTGGCCCACGTTCCACTCGAGCGTCTCCTCGAAGGTGTCGCGAAGCACATCCGCGCCGCCCGGCAGGCGAGTCGTGCGCTGGCTCTGGATCAGCGGCTGGGTCCCTTGCATCTCCACGATCCAGAAGCTCCTGCACGCCGGGAGCGGCCGGCCCCGGAGACACCCGACGCTGGGGGTGCTGTCGTCGGGCTCCTGGGCATCCGCCCGGTTGGGCACCGTCGCCGTCAGAGCGACCAGGGCCAGCAGGGCCAGCTTCCGTGATCTGTCAGCCGTGTCCGTCCTGCTTGTCCACGTCCTCACCGCACACCTCCTCGTCGTCTCGTCATCGTCGCCGGAGCGGTCCCGCCGGCGGCAGATCCTCTTCATCGGTTCCTATCGGTCGAACAGCGGGTCGAGGAACCGGAACGTCTGGTACAGCTCCTCTCCCTCCACCGGCGGCTCCAGCTGCTGGGCCCCCAGGAACACGAGCTGGAAGATGCGGGCCAGACGCCGCGCCTCCTCCCCGGCGCCCATCCGCTCGGCGCACAGCTCCTCCAGGAAGGCGAGACGCCGCCGGTCCACTCTGTCCTGGGCGTCCCGGGCCAGAGGCTCTCGCGAGGCCCAACCCCGGATGGCCCGTTCCAGGGCCGCGTTTCTCAACTCCGAGGCCCGCCGGTTCACGGCCCTGAGCCGCTCCTCCAGCGGAGCGTCGGCGCGGCCCGTCTCGATGAGACGGTCCGTGGCCTCGCGCTCCCACGTCTCCAGGAGCGTCTGCACGTAGCCCGAGCGACCGTCGAAGTGGTGATAGAAGGAGCCCTTCGTCCGACCGAGCCGGGTGCAGAGCGCGTCGACGGTGAGGGCTCCGTCCCCTTCACGGGCCAGCACGCCCAGGCCTTCTGCGATCCAGTCGTCCCGCGTGGTTCGCGCCATGAGGTTCTCCGATTGCGGAGGGCTCCACCTTCCGGGCGGATCC
>JASFRY010000329.1:0-5638 GCA_050114675.1 Gemmatimonadota bacterium
CGAGACCACCCGGACGCAGGGCTTCTGGGCCACGCACAAGAGCCTGACCGAGGCGGTCTGGTTCGGCGGCACCGCGGGCGGCCACACCTTCAGCGGCCTCTCGGAGTCGGACCAGACGCTCTGCGGCCGGCAGTTGACCACGATCGACCAGGTGCTGGGCGGCTTCTGGGCCTCGATCGCGAAGACGACGGACAACGGAAAGCGCTCCCAGCTGGACCAGGCCCGGATGCAGCTACTTCAGCAGCTGCTGGCGGCCATCCTGAACCACGCCGCCTTCGGTTCGTCGCCCACGGCGATGAGCATTGCGGACGCGAAGGAAGCCTACTGCGGCACCGACATGAGCGCCATCAGAACGGCGCAGTCGGCCATGGCGTCCTTCAACACCAGCGGTGACAACGGCATGTTCACGCCGGGGGTCTCCGCCAACGGGAAGAAATCCAAGGACGCGGCCGATCTGGCGTTCTGGGACTTGCTGCCGTGACCTGAGCGCAACCCGTAGACCCGACCCGCGAGGGGCGGCCGACTTCGACGTCGGCCGCCCTTCCTCTCATCCAACGGATGGCGGCCGGTTCCGTGCCCCACCCAGCGATCCCGGGCGTCGCTGGGCACTTGCGATGCATCGACCACCGGCTAACCCCAGACGCCAGCCAGCACCCTGCAGTCGCAACGGCTCAGATGCGTTGCGGCAGTGCGGATACCGCCGGATTGCGGATCACGCGCACGGGGAGAACGCCTCACGGAGGCTGATGCTCCAGGCGGTGAGCCGCAGGCAGGGGGCGACGGTGACATGCCTTGGCTTGCCGCGCGACCCCGGGCGATGGAAGTTGGCGGCGCCCTGACGGCTCGCGCCGCGTTCAACCACATCCCATGGAGTATCCTACGGCGGTGGATAAGAACTCGATGGTCGAACGGCTGTCCGCCCTGCCGGACCTCGCCGACATCCCGCGCGAGCAGCTCCAGTGGCTCGTCGATCACGGGACCGTGCACCGCATGGCCGACGGCGAGGCGCTCCACGGATTGCAGGACATCTCGGGGCTCATCCTGCTGATCGCAGGCCGCTTCTCCGTACGCACGATGCTGAGCGGGGTGGAGCGAGAAGTCCGGGACGTCACGGCCGGACGCATCACGGGCTTCCTGCCCTACTCGAAGATGACCAACCCGCGCGGCTACCTGGTGGCCGACGGGCCCGTGGAGTTCCTCCAGATCGAGATGGCCCTTCTCCGCGAGATGACGCGGGCGTGCTACGAGTTCACCGCGGCGTGCGTGCAGGAGATGCTCGCCCGCGCGCGGGTGTTCAAGGCCGAGGACAAGCATCAGGAGAAGATGGCCGCGCTCGGACGCCTCTCCGCGGGGCTCGCTCACGAGCTCAACAACCCGGCGTCGGCCGTGGTGCGGGGGGCGGGTGACCTGGCGGCCAGCCGGGCGGAGGTGGCCGAGGCGTCCCGCGCGGTCGGGGCTGCGGGGCTCGACGCGGAGGCCGCAGAGGCGCTCCGGACCCTGGACTCGGTGGCGGAGCGTGCGGCCACCCACCCGATGTCCCCCCTGGACCGGGCGAGCGCGGAAGACGACTGCATGGCCTGGCTCTCTGACCGCGGCGCCGATCCCGACCTCGCCTATCCCCTCGTCGAGCTCGGCGTCACGGCGGAGGATCTCGACGCGATGGGCGCCGGCCTCGAGCCCACCCAGCTGGCGGTCGTCCTGCGCTACGCGGCCGCCGACGCCGCAGCCCGGGACCTTACGGCGAATATCCTGTCTTCTGCCACGCGCATCCACTCGCTCGTGGCGGCGGTGAAGAAGCACACGCACATGGATCGGTCGCCGGCCGACGAGCCGATCCGGTTGGAGGAGCACCTGCGGGACGCGGTCACCCTGCTGGGTTACAAGGCGTCACTGAAGGGCGCCTCCCTGGAACTCGAGACCGAGGAGGGCGTGCCGCCCGTCATGGGGTCGGTCGCGGATCTCAACCAGGTGTGGGTGCACCTGCTGGACAACGCGATCGACGCCGTGGGCGAGGGCGGACGCATCACGATCGACGTGCACGCCGGCGGGGACACCGTGGTGGTGCGGGTCGTCGACGACGGGCCCGGTATCCCCGAAGCAGACCGCGAGCGCGTCTTCGAGCCGTTCTTCACCACGAAGGACGTCGGCAAGGGACGGGGCCTCGGCCTCGACGTCGTGCAGACGGTGGTGCGTGCCCATCGCGGGCTCGTCGAGCTCAGCTCCGAGCCGGGGCGCACGGAGTTCCGGGTGACGCTACCGGCGCCCCTGCCGCGCTAGCGGACCGGGGGCTGCATGCACGCGCCTTCGGCCCATCTCACTGAGCGCCGCGCGGCCCACGGCGAGCCAACACAGAGACACACATTCGCCGGAGAGCCCCCATCGGCGATTCTCCCGACCCGGCCGCTCACGGGATGGCGATGCCGAACGGGTTGGCACCCGTCGAGATCTGGGGGTGTCGATCTCATCCAGGAGCGCGTACGTCGCCCCCGACGGCGACGACAACACACGCTCGAGCACGTAGACCGAGCACCGGTCGGGGCGCCTGGCCACAGTCTGGCCGCAACCGGGCAGGGCGATCGCCACTCCCCGGCCATGCACCCCTGGCCCGGGACCCATCCGTTGCCGTGAGTGTCTGAGTGAAACTCCAGTCGCGTTCCCGGAGTGGCGCCGTACCCGTTGCCTGCAGGCAGTGATGGACGGATCGGGAGTGTGCCGGGTGTCCAGCGAGCTCGCCTCTGAGCGGGGCATTCCCCTCTCTCGGCTCCTCCTGGAGGCCTCTACGCGGTTCCCTCCGGCCAGCCCTGGCGAGCAGCGTACGACTTCAAGGAGGAGACCGTGAAAGCATCAACGCGGAAATGGGTGCCGATGTTGGCCATGGCGTCGAGCGTGCTTCTCGGCGCTATCCCCGCCTCTACCGGGAACCGCGGCGGGGACATCGACATCTGCAAACAGGTCAGTGCCGAACAACTCAAGCAGCTCTATCACAAGCCCCTCTTTCCCACTGCCTCCACAGACGCGTGCTTCTGGAGCGAAAAGCCCGGTGGGATGGCCGATATGGACATCCAGGTCCACGACGTCAACGGTCCGCTTCGTGACTACTTTGACGAGTCTTTCGGCCCCAAGGCGAAGCTGGTGAAGATATCCGATCTCGGCGATGAAGGGCTGATGTCGGTAGGTGAGGGCACGCTGGGCGTCGTGGTGATTCGCAAAGGCAAGCAGGTGTTGCAGAGCGCGGTGACGTTCCTGGACATTGAACCGGGAAGCGAGCAACAGACTGTGCTCTGGGACATCTATCGAAAGATCTTGGAGCAGATGTAGGTACCCACGCACTCGAAGGCGGGGGGCATCCCGGCTTCGACGAGGAAGCCTCAAAGGACCGACGAGGCGACTGGGGATGGGCGGCGCCCGCCGTCCCTCGGCGGGCGTCAGGCCGCCACCTCCTGCTCGTCAGGCGGTTTGCGGCCCTCTCCATGTGGAGTAGAATCAGCGAGCCCACTCTCCGGAGAAGACCATGCGACCCGCGATCATCTTCACGTGCCTGGCGACCGTCGCCCTCACGCAAGCCTGCACCGAGAAGTCGTCCACGTCGGCGACGGACACAGCGAACGATCCGTTCCTCTGGCTCGAGGCGCAGCACGGCGCGCGGGCCATGGCCTGGGTCGACAGCCAGAATGCCAGGACCACCGCCGTCCTCGAGAAGGACCCCATCTACGAGACACTCCTCCACGACGCGCTGGCGATCGCCCAATCTCACGACAGGATCGCGTACGCTTCGTTCCTCGGCGGTGACCTCTACAACTTCTGGCAGGACAGCGCGCACGTTCGCGGCATCTGGCGCCGCACGACGCTCGCGAGCTACCGGACGTCGTCTCCACAGTGGACGACGGTGTTGGACCTGGACTCACTGGCACACGCCGAGAGCGCCAACTGGGTGTGGAGGGGCGCGGACTGCGCGGCGCCCGTGGAGCGCCGCTGCCTGATCTCCCTCTCCGACGGCGGTGAAGACGCGGTCACCGTCCGCGAGTTCGACGTGCAGGCGCGCTCGTTCGTGAAGGACGGATTCCAGCTGCCCCACGGGAAGCAGCGGGTGACCTGGAAGGGCGAAGATACCGTGCTGGTGTCGCGCGAATGGGAGGAGGGCGACCTGACTCCCTCGGGCTATCCGTTCATCGTGAAACGTCTGGTGCGTGGGCAGCCGCTGGACAGTGCGGTCGAGATCTTCCGAGGCGACCCGAAGGACGGCGGGTACGGCGTCTCACCCGCCACCCTCACGGACGGTACCGGCCACCGCGCCGTCGTCATCGACCGACCCCTCACGACGTTCGAATCGGAGAAGCTCCTCGTCACACCGTCGGGCGTCGTCAAGCTCGCGCTTCCCCTCAAATCGCGCTTCGAGGGGATGGCGGACGGGCAGATCCTGGTGCAGCTCTCCGAGCCGTGGCAGGAAGGAGAAACGAAGGTCGAGGCGGGCGCGCTGGCCTCGTTCGACGCGGCGGGCGCCGCAGAGCATCCGGATCGGCTCGATCCCGTGGTCCTCTTCTCCCCCGGCCCGCGGGAGTCCATCGACGGTGTGACGACCACGCGCGACCGCGTGTTGGCGAGCATCTACCAGAACGTGCGCGGCCGGGTGTTCACCTTCGCCCGCGCAGACGACGGCAGCTGGCGGCGACAGCGTCTGTCGCTGCCGGACAACCTGTCCACCAACGTGATGAGCGGAAACGACCGTGGGAGCGAGGCGTTCGTGGGCGCCAGCGGGTTCCTCACGCCGAGCAGCGTCTGGCTCGCCGACGCGCAGAAGGGTCAAGTCACACGTCTCAAGTCGCTGCCGGCTCAGTTCGACGCCGCGATGGACACGGTACAGCAGCTCGAGGCGACGTCGAAGGATGGAACGAAGATCCCGTACTTCGTGGTGCACCCCCGGGGGATGAAGACGGACGGTTCGAACCCGACCATCCTGAACGCGTACGGTGGGTTCGAGGTCTCGAGGACGCCACGCTACAGCGGGACCATCGGCAAGCTGTGGCTGGAGCGAGGCGGCGTCTTCGCGCTGGCCAACATCCGGGGCGGCGGCGAGTTCGGGCCCGCGTGGCACGAGGCCGGGCTCAAGACCAAACGGCAGGTGATCTATGACGACTTTGCCGCGGTTGCCCGTGATCTGATCGCGCGCGGGATCACCAGCACTCCACGGCTCGGCATCATGGGCGGCTCGAACGGCGGACTCCTCATGGGCGTCGAGATGACCCAGAATCCCGATCTCTTCCATGCGGTGGACATCCAGGTGCCCCTGCTGGACATGCTGCGCTACGAGCAGATCGACGCGGGCGCCTCGTGGGTCGGCGAGTACGGAAGCGTCTCCAACCCGGAGGAGCGCGCCTTCCTGGCGTCGATATCGCCGTACAACAACCTGAAGCGCGGCGTGAAGTACCCCGAGCCCCTGATCTGGACCACCACCAAAGACGACCGGGTGGGTCCGCAGCACGCGCGGAAGTTCGCCGCGAAGATGGCGCTATATGGCGATCCGTACCTCTTCTACGAGGTGACGGAAGGCGGCCATGGCTCCGGAGCCAACCTGAAGGAGTCGGCGCATACGAACGCGCTGGAGTACACGTACTTCACGTGGAAGCTGATGCGCTGACCG
>JASFRY010000330.1:0-5637 GCA_050114675.1 Gemmatimonadota bacterium
CCTGGCACGGAACCCGTGCTTGTTCACCCTCTTGCGGTTGCGCGGCTTGTACGTCGGCTTCATTCGGAACGGCCCGTTGCATGGGAGATCTTCGTTTCGAAACGAGCTTGGTAAGATAGCGACGGGGATCGAATACCGTCAACGCCCGGTGCCTCGCCATTGTGGAAAGTCGCCCAGACCCCCTGTGGCTCATACGCGAATTGACTTTTCCACATCCCCTTCCTAGCTTCGGCGCCCCCGTACGGGGAGGTCGTCCTCTCCGTCCAACCCGCCATCTTGTCCGCGCTTCGAGGATGTCGCTCCTACATCCCACACGTTGCCATGATGCCACCGCCGTTCCCCTGGCGTCGGCATCCACCCGCGGGGCGAGCGAGGGGTCATGGAGCTGACCGCGGCCGAGCTCTGGTCGCGGATCCAGGAATCCGTCAGGGCCACCGTGTCCGAGCAGGGGTACCGGACCTGGCTGGCGGGAACGAAGGCCCTGGGACTGTCCGGCGACGAGCTCCTGGTAGAGGCGCCCAGCCGGTTCCACGTCGAGTGGATCGAGGACAAGTACGGGCCTCTTCTGACGTCCACGGCCCAGCGCGTCCTGGGCCGTCCCCTCTCGGTGGCCATCAAATGCTCCGACGAGCCTTCCTCCATCCCCATGCCGCCGCTGGAGCTCGCATCGCCTCCCACCGCAGAGGACACGCCGGCGGCGCCTTCCCGAGCTCCGGCGCCTCGCCCCCGGCTCAACGAGCGCTACACCTTCGAGCGCTTCGTGGTGGGAGCCAACAACCAGCTCGCGGTCGCCGCCTCCCGGGCCGTCGCCGAGAAGCCGGCCAAGATGTACAACCCCCTCTTCCTCTACGGGGGCGTGGGTCTGGGCAAGACCCACCTGATGCACGCCATCGGTCATCGTCTTGTTGACGAGGATCCGCGCCGGCGCGTCTCCTACGTCTCTTCGGAGCAGTTCACCAACGAGCTCGTGGGCTCCATCCAGAGCGGCACCATGGCGGCGTTCCGCCGTCGCTACCGCGAGATGGACCTCCTCCTGGTGGACGACATCCACTTCCTGGAGGGGAAGGAGCGCACCCAGGAGGAGTTCTTCCACACCTTCAATGCGCTCTACGACGCCCAGCGGCAGATTATTCTCACCAGCGATCGACCCCCCAAGGAGATCCCCGGGCTCGAGGACCGGCTCGTCTCCCGCTTCGAGTGGGGCCTGGTGGTGGACATCAAGCCGCCGGATTTCGAGACCCGCATGGCCATCCTCCGGAAGAAGGCCGAGGACGACGGCCTCACCCTGGACGACGAAGTCATCGAGTTCATCGCCCATGCCTGCACGGCATCGGTGCGCGAGCTGGAGGGTGCGGTCATCAAGCTCCTGGCCTATTCCTCCCTCACCCACCAGGAGATCACGTCTTCCCTCGCGCGCACCGCGCTCAAGGGTGTCCTCAGCCGGGCCCGCGAGGAGGGGCCCGTGCTGTCTCCCGAGCGCATCCAGGAGCTCGTCGCGCGGCGTTGGCGGGTGAAGCCGGAAGCTCTCGCGTCCAAGCGCCGCACCAAGGACCTCACCGTCCCCCGTCAGGTGGCCATGTATCTCATCAAGGAGACGCTGGGTACATCGCTGGTGCAGATCGGAGCACTCTTCGGGGGCCGTGACCACTCAACCGTCATCCACTCCATCCGGAAGGTCGAGGAGGAGATGGCCCGGGATCCCGACTTCCGGAAGCAGGTAGACGACGCACGGGACGAGGTGCGGCGCGGATCTCCCCGTCCGTGACGTGGATAGCCTGGGGAAAACTCCACGGTTCTCCACCGATATCCACGGCACGCGTCGCCGAGGATCTCTTCTCCTCGTTTTGTCGACGGATCTTCCACAGTCCGGCGAGTGCTCGAAAGCCCGCGTGGCGCAAGTGGGAACGCCTCCCCGGCGGGGGCTCTTCCACACTTCCACACGCTCTACTACGACTATGTTTTTCTTTCTCTTAGAGAGATAGGTTCTAGGACGCCGTCGAAAAGCCGGCCCGGTCGCCAACAGGTCAGGAGCATTCAGGTCCCATGAACTTCACCATCACCAGACAGAACCTTCACAACGGACTCGCCTCCGTTTCGGCGAGCATCCCGTCGAAGACCACGCTGCCGGTGTTGTCGAACATCCTGTTCGAGGCCCGCGAAGACGGAGTCTGGATGAGCGGCACGGATCTGGACGTGGCGGTGCGGGTGCGGGTCCCGGCCGACGTCAAGGAGGCAGGCAGCCTCACGGCGCCGGGCAAGAAGCTCCAGGAGATCACTCGGGAGCTCCCGGATCAGCCCGTGGAGGTTTCGACCCGGGGTGACCAGATCGAGCTCAAGTGCGGCCGGAGCAACTTCAAGTTCAACGGGCTTCCCGCGGAGGAGTTCCCCACCCTGGCGTCCATCGATTTCGAGGACGGGTGGACGGTAAAAGGGAAGGACCTGCATGCGCTCATCCATCACACTGCATTTGCCGTGTCCACGGAGGAGAGCCGCCCCATCCTCAACGGCGTTCTGTGGGAGCTGCGGGACGGCTCCATGCGCATGGTGGCCACGAACGGTCATCGCCTTGCGCGGATGGGGGTGCCCGCGGAGTCGTCGGGACTGCCGTCCGCGGACTTCATCGTGCCCCCGGCGGCGTTGCAGCACGTGCAACGTCTCTTCAAGTCCGAGGATGAGCTCTCGGTAGCCAGGAGCGGGAACCACCTGGGCTTCCGTGCCGAGTCCACCGAGGTCTTCTCGCGTCTCATCGAGGGTACCTACCCCAACTACGAGCAGGTCATCCCCAAGGACAACGACCGCATCGCCCGCGTGGCCAAGAAGGCGCTGGAGTCGGCGGTGCGCAGGATGGCCGTCGTGGCGTCGGATCAGACGCACCGCATCCGCCTCCACTTCGAGGAGAACCGGGTCCACCTGAACGTCCTCACGCCGGACCTGGGCGAGGGGCACGACGAGCTGGAGGTGGGATACGATGGTGAGGAGCTGGAGATCGGCTTCAATGCCAACTACCTCCTCGAAGTGCTCCGCTATATGCCCACCGAGGAGGTGAAGCTCGCCTTCAAGGCCCCGGAGCGTGCTGCCACCGTCGAGCCCATCCCCGCCGGTGACGATGCCATGGACTACCTCTGTCTGGTCATGCCCTTGCGGCTCCTCGATTGAGTCCCGCGGGGGTCTGCGTCCGGGAGAAGGAGAAGGATGGAGAAGGGCGGCAGCCGGTCTCTCGGCCGCCGCCCTCTTCCCTTGATGCTCTTCGCTTCGGCCCCCGTGTGCCGGGATCCGCTCAGGAGCCTGGCCGCGCGGCTTCCAGGAGCTCGAGTCCGGTGAAGGCCGAGATGAGAGGGAGGTCCCGCGACGCCATGCGCTCGGCACCTCCCTCCTCCCGATCCACCAGCGTGAAGACCGCCACGACGGTGGCGCCGTGCTCCTCGAGCGCGTCCAGCGCCGAGAGCGCGCTGGAGCCCGTGGTCATGGAGTCTTCCACCAGGACGCAGCGTGCGCCCCGGGGAAGCCCACCTTCGATGCGCTGGCCCGTACCGTGCTCCTTCGCTTTCTTTCTCACGGAGAAGGCGTCGAGGGGACGGCCCTCCAGCCAGCTCCGGTGTGCGACGGCGTAGGCCACGGGGTCGGCGCCCATGGTGAGGCCGCCGATGTGGGAGACGTCGAGAGCGTGCTCCTGCAGGAGGCCGTACGCCACGTGACCCACGAGAAACTGCCCCTCGGCGGACATGGTGGTTCGGCGCGCGTCCACGTAGTAGGACGAACGAGCGCCGCTGGCGAGTGTAAAATCGCCGATACGTACCGAGCGCTCGACCAGGAGCTCCTTGAGTCGCTTACGATGATCCATGCGCGCCAGAGTGTCCGGAGCGGCCCAGCCGCGCAAGAGCGGGCTCTCCACGCCTCGCGGCGAGAGGGCCGGTGGTGGCGTTCCGCCAGGAACGTGCTCACGTGCGCGCTGGCCGCGGCGGCGCTGGCGTGCGGCGAAGACAGCACCCAGCCCGACGCGCTGCGCTTCGGCCAGGTCGGCGAGATCGAGGCGGAGCTGGACGTGCCCCTCGTGCAGGTGGTGGGAACCAGCCCCAACGCCCGCCTGGGCGTGGGTCGGCTCCACCAGACCCTGACGTGGCGCTCCAGTGGTGCCTGGTTCCTCCGGGAGGCCATCTCCTACCGTGATCTCACGGGTGACGCGGACCTGCGCAGAACCACCGGTGATCCGTCCCAGTACGTACTGGACTACGCTTCGCTCATCATCGCGCTCAACGACATCCAGGGACAGAAGATCGTGGGCGTGCTGAGTGACACGATCCCGCCCGACTGCGGCCTGGCGCTCAGTCGCATCACCTTCACCATCCGCGACGAGCCCCGCGACGAGAGCCGGACCTGGGTCCGGTGCGTACACGGATCTCTGGCCACCCTGACCCAGGAAGATGCCGAGCCCGCCGACGGCGCCCGGCTGGCCCTGGCCACCGAGCTCATGCGGAACGCGACGGTGGGCACCGGCTTCGCCTCCACCTACGCCGGGAGCGTGCCCTTCGGCACCCTGGACCGCGGAGACCAGTCGGACGCCCCGCTCACCGCGCCGGAGGTGTTCACGGACCAGGCGTCCTTCTCCCATTTCTGGGCCGAGCACGCACCGGATCGGCCTCGTCCCGATGTGGACTTCAGCCTGGACATGGTGATCGCCGGCATCGTCGGTCCCCGGGAGGAGGCTGGGGACTCGGTGGAGGTGCGCAGGGTGCTGCAGGTGGATCAGGGCACGCTCATCGAGGTGGTGGAGCGGGTGCCCGGGAACTTCTGCTCTCCTGCCGCCCTCGTCCACACGCCCTACCACATCGTGGTGGCGCCCCTGACCCCGGCGCCCATTCGATTCGCCGATATCCGCGTCGACCCCGTGGACTGCGGATCCTAGGGCGCGGCGCATGTCCATACGACGTCTCTTCGTCACGGTCTTCGTCGCCTTCGCGGTGCTCCTGTCCGCCGCCAGCGGGTACCTGGCATGGCAGGAGGCGAGCCGGGCGCTGGAGGACGAGCTGGACCAGCAGGCGTCCCTCGTGCCGGGCGCGGCAGTGGAGACGGGACTCCAGGCTTCGGTGGTCATCGGGCTCGAGCCGGGCTTCGAGGACCTGACCGCCTGGCGCAGCACCCACGCCAAGCTCAGGCGGCTCCTGCGCTATGTGCGGGCTGCGTACCTCGTGGCGCCGGACAACACGGCGCTGGTGAGCTCCCAGCCCGCAGACTCGGTGCCCATCGGCATGCCGCTCCGCTTCCTGGAGGCCTATCAAGAGGAGCTGGACTCGGCGCGGGCGTGGGGGACCGCCACCACCCAGGCGTTCGTGGGCACCGACGGGCAGCTCTACAAGTGGGGATTCTCCGAGCTGGAGGACTCGGGCGTGCTCCTGGCCGTCCTGATGCCGGCCGACTACCTGTCTCCGCTGAGCGCCTTGAAACGGAACCTCATCATCGGGACCGGCCTGGCGGCGCTCCTGGCGGCGCTCCTGGCCGCGCTGATGGCCGCGGGGATCACCAAGCCGGTGGAGCGCCTCAGCCGGGTTGCGCTCCGCATCCAACGGGGCCAGATGAACCGTCCCGTGAAGTCCGAAGGAGGCGTGGAGCTGGGACGCCTGTCCCGGGCCATGGAACGCA
>JASFRY010000331.1:0-5606 GCA_050114675.1 Gemmatimonadota bacterium
AGCGGGACGTGGCGAGGGAAGGCCGTGCGGCAGGCCAGTCGCACCGTGCGCATGCGCCGTCTGGCCATCGTCCCCCGGGAGGAGCGGGAGGCCGATCACCACGGCCAGAGTCGGGACGAGCGGCGCCAGCACGACGAGGAGAAGGCGCTCTACGACAGGGTGGACAAGGTGCTGGACAAGATCTCCGCCCACGGAATGGGGTCGCTCACTCCCGAAGAGCTGAAGCTCCTGGACGAAGTGTCGAAGCGCCACCGCGCCAACTGAGCGGCCCGGAGGCTATTGCCAACTCCTCACGTCTCCCCGCGAAGTGACTGAGGACGGCCGAAGGCCGCCGCAGGTCCACTGACGGGCCCTCGAGCTCCTGCCAAGGCCCGATGTTCCCCCCGCGGAGTGACTGAGGACGGTCGAAGACGGCCGCAGACCCCCCAAGAACACCGGGTGTTGACTTTGGATGTAGATATAGTAATATCTCTATCTCGCTGACTCAGCACGGGAGGGACACATGAGCACCAGGATGCCTGATATCCTCACGGAGGGCGTGGTCGAGGACACGGCCCACGTGCTGCGATGCTTGGGCCACCCACTGCGTCTGCGGATTCTCGACGTGCTGGAGAAAGGCGGCGAAGCGACCGTGACGGAGATCTACGAAGCCCTGGGCGTGGAGCAGGCCGTGGCCTCCCAGCACCTCACGACCATGTGGGACAAGGGCATTCTCCAGCGCCGCAAGGACGGGGTCCACGTGTACTACAGCATCGGAGACGATCGGGCCCTCAAGGTCCTTGACTGCGTGCGCCAAGCCAACTGCTGACGGACGAGTGTGAGCCGCCGGAGCACCCCGGTGGCTTTTTCTCGGCGCCAAGACATAGGGATATATGAATATTTTCATTAATGGAGTGGCGGTCTTCACGCTCGCGTTGCTCGGTGCGGGTGCCCTGAGCGGGCAGGAGCGGCCCCTGAGCCTCGATGAGGCGATGGCCGAAGCCAGGAGCCAGAGTCCGGACGTGCTGGCTGCCCGGGCCCGTGCTGAGGCGGCGCACCAGGGCAGCAGAGCGGCAGCCTCCTACCGGTGGCCCACCCTGGGGCTGGAGGCGGGCGCTGTCCGCTCCAACGATCCCGTGGCAGCCTTCGGAGGACGCCTGCGCCAGGGCCGCTTCACACAGCAGGACTTCGATCCCGCAAAGCTGAACCATCCCGACGCCCTCACCGATTGGAGTGGGGCGGTGGGCGCCGGGTGGGCACCGGTGGACTTCTCCGCCGACGCGGGGTACCGGGCCGCCCAGGCCGAAGCCGACGCGGCTGGGCTGGGTGCGCAGTGGGCCGAGCGGGCGGCGGCGTTCCGGGCCCAGGCCCGGTATCTGGAGGCGGTGGGCGCAGAGAAGAGGCTCGAGGCTGTACAGGTGGCGCTGGACGCTGCCCAGGCCAATGCGCGTCGCGCCGAGCTCAGGCTCGACCAGGGGCTCGTCACCGATGCCGACGTGCTTCAGGCGCGCGCAGCGCTGCAGGGCGCACGCGCCCACCACATCGACGCCCGGCGGGGACTCGCGGATGCCCGGGAGCGCCTCGCCGTCGCCATGGGTTGGCCGGAGGGCCGGACTCCCGTGCCCACCGATACCGCCTTCGCCACCGAGGGGTCGGCGTCTTCGGGCTCCCTGGAAGAGCGCCCCGATCTCAAGGCTTCGGCTGCCGGTGTGCGTGCAGCGGATGCCAGGGTGCAGCAGGCCGGTCGTGCCAGGCTTCCGAAGCTCGAGGGCTTCGCCCGCCTGGAAACCCACGCTCCCGACGCGTTCTCCGGGGCTGAGGAGGACTGGACCGTGGGTTTCCAGGTGCGCGTCCCGGTCTTCACGGGCTTCAAGGTCGACGGGATGCAGCGAGCGGCGGCCGCCATGCGTGACGCCGCCCGCACCGAGCATGCCCAGCGGCTGCGTGAGGCCCGGGCCCAGGTGGCCGAGGCCCGTCGCGCCGTGGAGGCCGCGCGCCAGGGATCCGAGGCCGCCCAGGCGGCGGCCAATGCCGCCGAGGAAGCGGCTCGCCTCATGCGCCGCCGCTTCGACGAAGGACTGGTCACGACCGCGGATCTGCTGGGCGTCGAGGCCCAGGCCGCAGGTCTTCGAACGCAAGCCGTGAACGCGCGTCTGGGGCTCCACATGGCCTTGGCACGCCTGGCGTTTCTTACCGACACCGATACCACCACCGAGGATATCCCCGGAGGATCGAACCGATGAAGCGACTGACCCTGATCACCGCCGCCGTGGCCGTCGCGGCCTGCTCCGCCGACGAGCCCGGCAGACTCCCCCGTTCGGAGGAGCCCACCGAGGTGACCGTGTCCGCCGTACAGCGGGCGCCCGCCGTGGAGAGCTTTCCGGCGGTCATGACCTCGGAGCGCACCGCGGAGGTGGCCACGCGCATGAGTGGCACCGTGGAGAGCGTCGAAGTCGACGTGGGTGCCCGGGTGCACAGGGGTGACCCCCTTGTGTCCCTGGACGCTACCGACATCCAGGCGCGGGTGAGCGCCGCCCGCGCCCAGGAGGAGCTCGCCCAGCGCTCCTTCAAGAGGATCGAGAACCTCCATGCCGATGGGGCCGCGTCGCTGCAGGAGCTGGATCAGGCCCGTGCCGCATTGGCCGGCGCCGAGGCGCAGCGGGCCGAGGCCCAGGCCCAGGAGTCGTACGCCGTCGTCCGCGCTCCCTTCGACGGCGTTGTGACCCGCCGCGACGTGGATCCCGGCGACCTGGCGGTTCCGGGCCGACCGCTCTTCACCATGGTGGCGTCGGGAGCGCTGAAGGTGGTGGCCGACCTGCCGGCGCAGAGGGCGGGTGCCCTGTCGGCAGGCGACCCCGTGCGCGTGCGGCTCAACGGTGAGGTCCGGGAGGCGCGGGTGACGCGGGTCGTGCCCGCTCTGGGCAGCGGCAGCCGCACCTTCCGCGTGGAGGGGCTTCTGGACGGTGGGTCCACGGACGTGCTGCCCGGCACGTACGCCCGACTGGAGGTGGTGCGTGGTGGCGAGGGCCCCCGGTGGATCCCGTCCGACGCGGTGGTGACGCGGGGCCAGCTCACCGGCGTCTTCTCGGTGGAGGCCGACACGCTGCGCCTGCGCTGGGTGCGGCTGGGCCAGCGCCGCGACGGAGCCGTGGAGCTCCTGGCCGGTCCCGCCGGCGCCCTGACCGTGGTGCGCAGTCCCGCCGCGGAGCTCACCGACGGCGTCCCGGTGGCGTCTGCCCATGAGCAGCCCTGGATGGCGCCTGGAATTGCCGCCAGCACCGTCGCAGGCGGCGGGGAGGTGGACCGGTGAGACAGAATCTCGCGGGACGGCTGGCCGGGATGTTCCTCCAGTCGAAGCTGACGCCGCTGCTCATGGCGGCGGCCCTGGGCGTGGGGGCGTGGACCGTGTCCACCATGCCGAGCGAGGAGGAGCCCCAGATCATCGTTCCCCTTGCGGACCTGTACCTGCCGCTTCCCGGAGCCACCCCTCAGGAAGTGGAGAACCGGGTCCTGGTGCCCGTGGAGAACGTCCTCTCGGGCATCGAGGGCGTGGAGTACGTCTACAGCCACGCCGAGCCGGGCTTCGGCCTGGTCACGGTGCGCTACGAGGTGGGCCGGGACATGGAGCAGAGCCTGGTCCAGCTCTACAGCACCCTCATGAAGCACGCGGACCGCATGCCGCCGGGGCTCCAGTTCCCTCTGGTGAAGACGGTGACCATCGACGACGTGCCGTTCTTCACTACGACGCTCTACGGAGGGGGCATGGACGGCGGGCAGCTCCGGCGCATCGCCGACGAGCTCCGGGTGAAGCTCGAGTCTGTGCCCGAGGTGCGTGACGTCCAGGTGGTGGGGGGCTATCCCCGGGAGATCCGCGTGGAGCTCGACCCCGAGCGCCTGGCCACCTACGGCATCGATCCCCTCCAGGTGGCTCAGCGCCTCTCCGGGGAGAACGTCCGGGCCGAGGCGGGCACGTACACCTTCGACGACCAGGTCGTCCGGGTCACGGCAGGGGGCTTCCTCTCCAACGCCGAGGACGTGGGCAACGTGGTGCTGGACGTGCGCGACGGCGCGCTGGTGCAGGTGCGGGACGTGGCCGACGTAGTGGACGGTCCCGCCGAGGTGAGCCACTACACCTTCCAGTCCGGCCTGGGCCAGGACTGGATCCCCATGGTGACCGTGGCCGTTTCCAAACGGCCGGGCGCCGACGCCACGGTGCTGGGACGGAAGCTGGAAGCGGCGGTGGAGGAGGCCCACGGGCGCATCGTGCCCGAGAACGTCACCGCCGAGTTCACGCGCAACTACGGAGAGACCGCGCACCACAAGGTGCTCACCCTCCAGGAGCACCTGATCCTGGCCGTGCTGTCCGTGGGGCTCGTCATCCTGCTCACCATGGGATGGCGGAGCGCCCTGGTGGTCATGATGTCGGTGCCCCTGACCTTCGCCCTCACCTTGTTCGTCTACCAGATCTTCGGGTACACGCTCAACCGGGTGACCCTTTTCGCCCTGATCTTCGTCACGGGCATCGTGGTGGACGACTCCATCATCGTGGCGGAGAACATGGAGCGGCACTTCCGCATGAAGGACCGTCCGCTCCGGGCCGCCGCCCTGGCGGCGGTGGACGAGGTGGGCAATCCCACCATCCTGGCCACGCTGACCGTGATCGCGGCGGTGCTGCCCATGCTCTTCGTGAGCGGCCTCATGGGACCCTACATGAGCCCCATGCCCGTGGGTGCCACGGTGGCCATGGTCTTCTCCCTCCTGGTGGCCCTGGCCATCACGCCCTGGCTGGCGTACAAGCTGCTTGGAAAGAGCCACGCGCATGGCGAGGGTGAGGCCTACGTCCTGGAGAACACCCGGATCTACAAGCTCTACAGCACGCTCATGCGGCCGCTGCTGGCGCGGCCCGGCGCCATGGTGGGCGCGCTCGCCACGGTGGCCGTGCTCCTGGCCGGGGCGGGGGGGATGTTCCTGACCCGGTGGGTGAAGGTCAAGATGCTCCCCTTCGACGACAAGAACGAGGTCCAGGTGATCCTGGACATGCCAGAGGGCACGCCGCTGGAGACTACGTTGGCCTTGGCCACGGACCTGGGCCGGGCGGTCCGGGGGGTCCCCGAGGTCAAGGACGTGCAGATGTACGCCGGCGTGGCGGCGCCCTTCAACTTCAACGGGATGATCCGCCACTACTACCTGCGCCAGGGTCCCGCCGTGGCGGACCTTCAGGTGAACCTGGTGGACAAGGGTGAGCGGTCGGCCAAGAGCCACGACGTGGCGCTGGCGCTCCGTCCCCTGGTGGACGAGGTGGTGAAGAAGTCGGGCACCGGCGCCCGGGCCAAGGTGGTCGAGGTGCCGCCGGGCCCGCCGGTCATGTCCACGCTGGTGGCCGAGGTGTACGGCGACGATCCCGCCGAGCGGGTCCGGGTGGCCCGGGAGGTCATGGACCGCTTCGAGGCCCAGGAAGGCGTGGTGGACGTGGACTGGTCTCTGGCCGCGCCTCAGCACGAGGTCCAGCTGGCGGTGGACGCCGAGAAGGCGGCCCTGTCGGGTGTGGCCAAGGAGCAGGTGGTGGGGGCGCTCCGCCTGGCCCTCGCCGGGCAGGTCGTGTCCCACGTCTCGGTCCCCGAGGCCCG
>JASFRY010000332.1:0-5602 GCA_050114675.1 Gemmatimonadota bacterium
ACTGGAAGGGGCGGGAGCGTAGAGCCGCCCTGACGCACGCGGACCCAAGGTGTGGGGGTCAAGCGGGTCCGTTGAAGATCCTGCCCGGAGGGTCTCAAGACGGAGGTAGCAGCATGCGTTCGCTCATCCCGATGGCGGCGGTGTTCACCCTTCTCGCGGCTGTGGGATGCGAGCAGCCGCTGCCGACCGCGGCGACCGGAAAGGAGCAAGGGGCGGTCAGGTTCGACGTGCAGCCATTCAACCGGGGCGAAGGTGTCGCCTCCTCCGTGACCGGCAGTGGCCACTACACGACCGCCGCCGGCTACCTGAGGATCTTCACCTTCGAGGTCAGGGAGGCGTCCGACGGCACCGTGCACGGGACCTTCCAGCTCACCGCTCAGGGTTCTCAGTCGCCGGCGAGGCTCCACGGCACGCTGAGCTGCCTCTCCGTCGTTGGCCAGGAGGCCTGGATCGGCGGTGTCTACGAGCATGCGAGCAACCCGGCCCTCGTGGGAAGAGGATTCTGGTTCTACGTGCGGGACAACGGCGAGGGCCAGGGTGATGCCCCGGACCTCGTGCGCCGCCATGTCCGAAGCGGCAACGCCGACGACTGTGCCCTGCGTATGGATCCCGGGACGGAGTATCTCTTCCCCATCGAAGCGGGCAACGTCCAGGTCCACGGCCAGTAGAGCCGCCCTCGCTGTCAGGCCGCCCCCGACCCCTCGACCATGAGGTTGCGGTCGAGGATCCGGTTGAGCCGCGGTCGTGAGATCCCCAGAAGCCGCGCGGCCTGGCTCTTGTTGCCGTCGGTACGGTCCAGGACATTGCGGACGTGATGCTGTTCCACCGCCGCCAGGTCGAGGTCTTCCGACTCCGCAGTGGGCGTCTCCGCCGGCGTGAGCTGGAGGTCCTCCAGCGCCAGGACGCCACCGCGGGCCAGGAGGGCGGCGCGGATCACGGTGTTCTCCAGCTCCCGCACGTTGCCCGGCCAGGGATGGTCGACGAGCTTCTCCATCACTCGATCGGGAATGGTGGGCATGGCGGTGCCCAGGTCCACGCACGCACGGCGGAGGACGTGGTGGGCCAGGACGGGGATGTCACCCTTCCGTTCCCGTAGCGGCGGAACGTTGATCTCGATGACGCGCAGCCGGAAGAGGAGATCCTCGCGGAACGAGCCCTCCGCCGTACGCTCGGCGAGGTCCGCATTGGTGGCGGCGATGATGCGGCAGCGCGATGCGCGCGGCCGCTCTCCGCCCACCGGGTAGAACTCCCGCTCCTGCAGAACCCTGAGGAGCTTCGCCTGGAACATCAGGCTGGTGTCCCCGATCTCGTCCAGGAAGAGCGTTCCCTCGCCGGCGAGCTCGAACCTGCCCTTGCGATCTGAGGTCGCCCCGGTGAAGGCGCCTCGCACATGCCCGAAGAGCTCCGACTCGAGAAGGGTCTCTGGAACCGCCGCGCAGTTGATGGCAACGAACGGCTCGTCGGTGGTTCGCGAGTTCTCGTGGATCGTGCGCGCGATGAGCTCCTTGCCCGTTCCGGTCTCCCCACAGACCAGTACCGGCGCCCGCGAGCGAGCCACCGTCCCGATGAGCTTGTAGATGTCCCGCATCCGCTTGTCCTGACCCACCATGACGCCCTGACCGGTGCGGGCCTCGTCATCCTCGTCCCGGGAGGTCCGCCGGTTTACCGCCTGGTCCCTGAGGCAGCGGGCCACCGTCGCATCCAGCTCGTCCAGGTCGAGCGGCTTCACGAGATAGTCGTAGGCGCCGCCCTTCATGGCGTCGATGGCCGTCTGCACGTCGTCGTACGCGGTCACGAGGATCACGTCGA
Organism: Gemmatimonadota bacterium; assembly: GCA_050114675.1. Lineage (GTDB taxonomy): Bacteria > Gemmatimonadota > Gemmatimonadetes > Longimicrobiales > Gaopeijiaceae > SZUA-318. The sequence goes on from JASFRY010000332.1 coordinate 1,810, forward strand.
GATCGGGACAGCAGCCTCGAATATGCTCCAGGACCTCGAACCCCGAGAGCCCGGGCATGCGGATGTCGGTCAGGACGAGGTCGGGGGCGAAATCCTCCAGCTTGGAGAGCCCTTCCTCGCCGGTCGCTGCGGCGCACACCTCGTACCCGCTCAGGGTCAGGTGCCGCTCGAGCGTCCTTCTATGTGACGCGTCATCCTCGATGATCAGGATGCGATTGTGCTTCGCCATGGTCTGTCCTGGGGGGGAGTGCCGATGGTACTTCAGGTCTGAGAAGGGGAAGCTCCAACACGAACGAAGCTCCCTCCGACTGCTCCGAGGGCGTCGCGAGGACCAGGCTGCCGCCGTGCGCCGTCACCGTCTCGAGTGCGATGGCGAGGCCTACTCCGGTCCCGTCGGCCTTGGATGTGTAGAAGGGCTCGAAGACGCGATCCCGAAGGTGATCGGGTACGCCCGGGCCCGAATCCTGGATCTCTACACGGATCCATGGGTCACCCCGCTCATCGAGCCGCGTCTTCGACACGATCCGGATCTCTCCGTCGTGGCCGATGGCTTCCGCGGCGTTCATGAGGAGGTTGAGGAACACGCCCTGCATGCTCTCGCGATCCAGCTCGACGTCGTCGCGATCTGCCAGCGTGTCGAGGTACAGCGTGATGCGGCGCCGGGACATCTCCCCCCCCAGGATCGATGTCACGCGGCGGAGCGATTCGTGCAGGTGACCGAGCACCGGGCGTCGCTCACGCGCCCGTCCAACGAGAAGCACCGACGTTGCGACCCGGTCGAGCCTCTCGATCTCGTGGAGGCACAGTTCTGTCACCTCTTCCACGTCGGGTGGTATGCGATTCTCGCCGAGCTCTCGCGCCAGGCTCTGCAAGTTGAGCCTGATGGAGCTCAGCGGATTGCGGATCTCGTGGGCGAGGTGGGTCGCTAGCTGGCCCACCATCGCCATCCGCGCCCCCTGCTCCACGCCGCGCATCATCCGCTCCACACGGTCGACCATCGCGCCGGTGGCCAGGGACAGACGGCCGACCTCACCCTCGGATCGCGCCGGCAGCCACGGGACGAGCTCTCCGCTGCTGATCAGGTTGGCCGCCTCGGTCAGGTCCTCCATGCCACGGATGACGGGCTGCACCAGGAAGGTGAGGGCGGCTCCGGTTGCAATGACGATCAGGCCCAGGAATGCCAGGTAGGCCCATCGAGCCCGTCCCCAAAGGCCTGCGAGCTCGCTCAGGGACCCGAGACCCACCAGGACCCAGCGATCCCCGGGGAGCCCGGCGTACGCCACGACCCATTGCGTCTTGCCGACAGGCATGACGCGGTCTCCGGACCTGCCGGGCCCCGCATGCGTGGCGGCTTCGAGCGCCAGATCGGCCTGGAGGGCGGTCGGCGGACTTCCCTTGCCCACGGGCGCCACCCGCCTGCGCTCCAGGTCCACCAGGAAGGCGTGGGTCAGAGGCGCCTCGGCGTCGACCGTCGACGTCTGCTCGCCAGGCAGCGATGTGGGCCAGGACACCGCGTTCTCTATGTCATCCCGGTGGTCCAGCCCACGAGCGAGCTGCTCGACGATGGCCCGTGCCCGAGCCTGAGCCAACGCGTCGACGAGACGGGCGGATACCATGTATCCCAGGGTCCCCGTAACGATCAGGGGCAGGATACCGAGAACGGCGAAGGCCGCGAGGATTCGGGCTCTGAAACCCATGGCTCTCTCGTCGGTGCGTTCTAGAGGTGACGCGCTCGGCTCCGGCCACACTGCGGCCGGAACAGGGCGATCAGCTCGTGGCGGAGAACCTCAGCAACGGGATTCGCCGGCAGAATGGCGGACAGCGCCAGGAGAGGGTGTCGTGACGGAGGAGCTGCGGCCGGCTGGCCGCTGAGCCCGGGTGCAGCTGTGCCCAGGAAGAGGGTCTCAGACATGAGATCGACTGGTTGAGGTTCCTTGATCCACGGTTCCGGACGCAGTCCACGCCGGACCGTGTATGTCGGTAGCCCCCCCCAGTCAGGGCTATATCAACGCTAATACCACGGCTCGCCCGCGCACAAGGAAAACGTTTTCCCACCGTTCCTGCAGCGCCACCAGGGCGCTTTGCTCGCGCTTCCCGGCACCCGGGGCCGCTCCTGATCGCGGCAACCGGGGGGCAGTGGGAAGGGAAAGCACGTGCACCGTGATCCTCCGCGCGATCCCCGTACACATAGGTCGTGCGCACGCGCGCGCGAGGGCGTGCGGACCGGGGCCGTTCGTGCCGCGAGCCACCGTAACGATCCCCACCAGCGCTGACACGATTCGTTACACCCGGAGGTCTTCTCGTCGTCTCGGCATGTCATCGTAAGTCGATACAAGACATATACATACGGATATTGGACCTCTTTGGCACGCCAGTTGAAAAGACAAGGCCTCGGGAGCTCGTCCCTATCGAGGCGCAATCGGCGTCTCAAAGACCAGCGGCTTCGGCCGAAGGAGGACCGATGAAGGATCTGTGGATCAACCTGTGGAATGACGAGTCCGGTCAGGGTCTCGTCGAGTATGTCCTGATCATCGCTCTGGTGGCCATCGGCCTGATCGCGGTGATGCTTCTCTTCCGCAACTCGATCGGGGGCATCTTCGACGCGATCAGGGCACAGCTGACCACTGCCCCCAGCGGCCAGTACGGGGGCTGATAGCCGAAGACCGCGACGTTGGAGCCGGACGCCAACTCGCTTGGCGTCCGGCCCACGGCCTTCGACCCATCACGCCGGAGAAGAGCACGTGTCCCCCCCCATTGCCTGGATCTTCACCTCATCGGTGTTCGTGGCCCTGATGTGCGCCGCCGTATGGACCGACGCAACGACGGGCCGACTCCCGAATCGCATCACGGTCACCGCCGTCGTGGCGGGACTGGCCGTGAGGCTGTTGACTGGACCGGGAGCGCTGCTGGGAGGCGCCACCGGGCTCCTGCTCGGGTTGGCGTTGGGGATTCCCTTCTTCATCGTGGGCGCCATCGCCGGCGGGGACGTCAAGCTCCTCGCCGCGGTGGGCGCTTTCCTCGGACCCGGCGAGCTGCTGTGGGGCGCCCTGCTCGGTGCTGCCCTCGGCTTCTTCGTCGTGGTCGAGGAGATCGTCCGTCGGCGGGTGTCCATTCCCATGCTGTTGCGGACGAAAGACCTCCTGGCGTACGCCGTGACCCTGGGCAAGAAGGGGCGTCGCCCCAGCCCCGGAGAGCCGGGATCGGTCTCGGTACCTTACGGCATCGCCATCGCGGCGGGAGCCATCGCCGCGTGGTTCCTCCCCTTCGCCGAGGTGGTCCGATGAGCGCCCCGGCAGAGAGGACACGGCCCCACCGTCCCCAGGACAAGCGGGCGGGCCAGGCCCTGGTCGAGTTCGCGCTCGTCGTACCGCTCCTGCTCATCCTCATTTTGGGGGTCGTGGAGTTCGGGCGGGCGTGGAACGTCTACCAGGTCATGACCGATGCGGCGCGCGAAGCAGCGCGCAGCGCGGCCGTGGACAACCCCCTCATCACGGAGGATTCGATCCGGGCAGTGGTGCGGAACGCCCTGACCCGCGCCGGAGTGGATCCGACCGACGCCGTCACCGACCTGACGGGTGTGACAGGAGCGCGTGGCACCCCAGCCACCGTCTCCATCCGCTACCCGTACGACTTCGTGTTCCTCCGGCCCTTCATGGGGTGGGCGGACACCGAAGGGCTGGTGACCCTGAAGACCACGTTTTCCATGCGCAACGAATAACCCGGAGGTGGCGGCATGCGACGGCACCGCAGATTGATAATCGGAATCCTGGCGATCCTCTCCGGAGGGATCGCG
>JASFRY010000333.1:0-5599 GCA_050114675.1 Gemmatimonadota bacterium
CATCCGCGTCCGTGTAGGTGTAGCTGCCGGTCAGCTGCTGGCCCACCACGGTCGTGCCCGTGATGGCCACGTTGGACGCCACCGGCGCGCTGTTCGGCGGGGGCTGCGGCTCCACCGTGAGCGTCACCGACAGGAGCTGGGGAGAGTTGGCGGCGTTCCCGTCGGACACCGAGATGTTCGCCGAGTACTCCCCCGGAGCCAGCGCAGAGGTGGTCACAGCGATGGTCACCTTCTGGGACGCTCCCGCCGCCAGCACACCCGATGTCGGACTCGGCACGAGCCAATCCTCAGCCTCCGACGCCTGCCACCGGAGCGTGCCCCCACCGGAGTTGGTGACGGTGAGGGCCTGCGGCGGCGGGTCCTGGCCCTCCTCCGCGGCAAACGTGAAGGACTCCGGCGCGAGTCCGATGACGGGAGGAATCACCTCGAATCTGGCGGTGACCGTCCGGTCCTGGTCCATCGCCACGGTGCACGGCTGCGTGCCCGAGCATCCCGCCCCAGACCATCCGGCAAAGGTGGAGCCCGCCGCGGGGATCGCGGTGAGCGTCACCAGGGTGCCCTCGACATATTGCTCCGTACAGTCGCCCGACGTGCTCCCTGCCAAACCAAGGCATGCGATGCCGTCCGGCGTGGATGCGGTCGTCCCGATGCCGGATCCGCTGCCCAGCGTCGTGAGCCGGTACTTGGGATCGGGGTTTACCGTCAACGTCACGGCAACGGATTGCGGTGAGTTGTCGGCGCCCGGCCCCGTCACGGTCAGCGTGGCCTCGTGGCGTCCCGGATCGAGCTCCGCGCTCCGGGCGCTCACCATGAGGATCTCCCCCTCCCCATGCGGCAGCACCCCCGAAGGCGGTACGACGCTCAACCAGTCGGCGTCATCCGACGCGCTCCATTCCAGGCTTCCCCCGCCCACGTTGGTCAGGCGCACCGTCCAGGGAGCGTCCAACTTCTCGCCGGGGTCCACGGTAGCGCTCAACCGCGTCGGGTCCAGAGCGATGGAGGGCGTGACTACGCCGAAGTCTGCGGTGACCGTCCAGGCCTGGTCCATCGTGACCTGACACCCCCCCGTTCCTGAGCACGCCCCGCTCCACCCGTCGAAGACGGAGCCGGCGGCGGGCTCTGGCAGAAGGGTCACCGCGGTCCCCGGAGGATAGTCTTCGTCACAGTCGCCCGATGTCGAACCGCTGCGCACGCTGCAGTCGATTCCCTCGCGGATCGAGCGGATCCGCCCTCCCCCGGCGCCTGCTCCTTCCACGCGAAGGGCATGCAGCACCTCCTCCGTGACCTTGAGGAGCACGGGCACGGTTTGAGGAGTGTCTTCCGCACCCGGCGCCGACACGGTCACGGACCCCGAGTACTCCCCCGGATCCAGGTCAGAGCTCGTGAGCCCGACATCGACGGTGACCGCTCCATCGGCCTGAAGGACGCCGGCGCTCGGAGCTACGGTGATCCACGTCTCGGTGGCTGCGGCCACCCACGACATGGCACCGCCACCTGTATTGCCGATGTCGACCGAGAGGGGTGCCGGGTCCGTCCCGGCTTCCACGGTGGCGGAGAGGACCGAGGGGCCCACGGCGAGGGACGAGGGGTCGGCCGCGAAGCTTGCGGTAACGGTACGGAGCGCGTCCATGGTCAGGGCGCACGCTCCTCCGTCCGCGCATCCCTCTCCGCTCCACCCGGCGAACGAGGAGCCGGGGCGGGCACGGGCAAGGATCAAGACCCGAATGCCCGACGAGAAGCTGTGCGAGCACGCCCCCGAGGAGATCCCGGCCGCGAAGGAGCAATCGATTCCCTCGGGAGACGACGTGATCCGACCGCTTCCGCTTCCGGCCCCTTCCACGAAGAGCGAGTAGACCGACTCCTGGGTCACCGTGAGGGTGACGGCGACCTGTTGCGGAGATCCCAGGGCACCGGGATCGGCAAGGGTCAGGGTCGCCGAATGGTCCCCGGCGTCCAGGCCGTCCACCGCTGCTACCGCCGTGATGGCCGCCGAAGCTCCCTCACTCACCGCACCCGAGGCGGGGGAGAGGGCCAGCCAGGGCTGATCGGACGAGCCACTCCAGCTCAAGGTGCCACCGCCCAGGTTCCGGAGGCTGAAGGCCCGGCGCGCCGGGGTCGAGCCCACCGGTGCAACCAGGTCCAACGTCGTGGTGGAGAGCCCGAACTCCGGAGCCACGGGCTCCAACGAGATCACCGGCGACTGGTTGATGCTGAGGGAGGCTCTCACGACCATCGTGTGCTCTCCCGCGAGAACCAGGATCTGCCCGGCCCAGAGCTCTACGCGGACGAGGAGCTCCTCGGTAGGAACGTTGAGCTCCACCTGGACGTCGAGGGTGGCGGAGGTCTGTCCCGGCGAGATCGCCTGGCTCGACTCCGCGACCACCTCTGCCGGAGGCCGGACGATCGCCACCCGGAGCCGATCGATGCCGGCGCTGCGCGCAACACTCGACGCCTCGGGCGCGAGGACCGTGTTGATGGAGATCGTGGTGGGCGGCACGCCCATTGGACCCGAGTCCCGGGAGCAACTCGCCAGGACGACGCATCCTGCCAGCAGAATCCCCTTCCGCGCGATGGCGGAAAGGGCCCGTCGGTCCAGGGCGGGGGGGTCCACGATAGGCGCCCTGCAGAAGATGAGACGAGCCGGTCCTGTCGACCGGCTACAGCCGAGCCGGGGGTCTTTCCAGCCTCCTACTGCTCGTGTCTGCTATCCTCTACGATATGCGGGGAATGGTGCAAGCGCTACCGAGACGACCAGGAAACGATTCATGAACAGGTGTTTGCTTGACCGGCGGGTACGGGCAAGACGCGCACCGTGGAGGTGATCGCCGATGTGCTCCACGGCGACGTCTTCAGGCTTCTTCGCATGGACCAGCAACCTGGGCGCCCGGGAGATGCTGGAGGAGATCCGGCCGAGCCTCGGCTTCGACACGTCGGAAGCCCGTCATCCCAAGGAGCTGCGCGAGCATCTGGAACGCATCGGGATCCAGGCGGTTCGGAGGTACTTCTCCCCGGAGTTTCTCAACCGCGTCGATGCGGTGGTCACCTATCGTCCTCTCGATGCGATCCCCCCGACGTCGCCGTGCTCGACTCCATGCTCCCCGACGGAGACGGCGTGTCCCTGGCCACGGACCTGGCCAACGAGGTCCCGGGCGTCGGAATCATCATCGCAACCGGTCTGGACCTGGACGAGGAGGACCTGCTCATGTGCCGCGAGCACGGCGTCCGGATCCTGAGAAAACCGTTCCTTGCCGAGGAGCTCCTCACGGCCATCCGTTCGTTCGGAGCCAAGGTGAGACGGGCGGCTGCCGGCAGGTGAAGGCCAGATGTGGAACTTCGCCGTCGCTCCTTCCTGCTGGAGGGCAGCGGCTCCCGGGGCGGCGGGCACAAGTGTTTCCTTGCAGCGGATGGCCTCAGGCCGCAACCGTACACCATCCTGCCCTTCAGGCTGCGCCGGAGTCGAGCTCGACGGGATCGATTCGACGCGGCGCCCCCTACGGCGCCGGGGCGTGGCGGGAACTGGAGGCGGAAATGGCTATCGCGTCGATGCCCTTCGTACCGGAGAAGATCGCCCGAACCAACCGTCACTATGCGCGTAAGCTCGGCTGGAAGGTGCGGTACTACCAGGTGAAGGCAATCCTGGGCCTGGAATCCACCCTGCCCGACCCCGTGCAGTTCGCCAGCGCCGTCTGGGCGTGGCAGGATCGAACACCCGGGCTCGTGGCGGACGGTATGCTGGGGCCCAAGACGTGGAAGCGGATGAAGCCACTCACCCGCTTCGATGTGCCCATGTCGCCCCTGCCGGCGTGGATGCGGATGAATACGGCAGGGTCCGTGAAGTACCACGTCCCCATGGTGTTGCAGGGCGCCAATCCGATCTGCTGGGTCGCCTGCGTCTCGATGATGTATGCGTACAGAAACCGGCGGCCCTTCGACATCAGGGCCTTCACGGGGGGATGGGATCCGACGACCAGCTCTGTTCCCGCCGGCTCTTCGGCGATCCGCATCCAGGGCTTGTCGCAGATCGTACAGTTCATGCGGGGGTTGGGATTTCAGCCGATCCTGTACCGGACACACTGGTTCGGTGAGGACGACCTTCTGCAATCCCTGGTGCAGTTCGGGCCGCTGGTGGCGTTTCTCGACGCAGCTCGGCTGTTCGTCCACTACGAGGCGGAGAGCGGCCACGCGGTCGTGATCACCGGACTCAATGCGGCGACCGACACCTGCTACATCAACAACCCGTGGGGTCAGGAGGACGAGCGCAGGGACGTCAACCTCGTCCTGGATGCCCTGGACAAGTGGAAGGAGAAGCCGGGGGTGGGCGCTCAGGGGGCGAACCTCATGAGCCTTGCCTGACCCGGAAGTCCGGGACGATCAGCTCTCCGACCCTTCCCCCTCGCCCACGAGTGAGACAGGCAGGGCCTCCGCTTCGCGGTGGCGAAGAGGGAGCCATCGAGTTGATGGCCGCCATCGACAGCACGCGATGCTGCTGACCGACGCCCGCCGAAGCGTCAACCCACGGGCGTGCTCTCGATCGGCAAGCTCATCGTGATCGCCTGGAGCTTGTGCATCGTCTCGATGTAGCGGCCGAAGTACACCGCGGAGAACCGCGTCTGGAGCGCGTAGCCCATCTGCAGGTCCCGGTCCATCAGGTCCTTGAGCGCGGCGCTCTCGATCTTGAGAAGCTCGGACTCCTTGGTGCACTGGGCCGTCAGCGCGTAGGCGTCACGCTGAAAGCACACGCACGAGCCGAACATGTCTCCCGGTCCCAACTGATCGATGACGACGCTGAACCCGCCCCGGGTGGGCAAGCGCAGCGTGACTTCACCGTCGAGGATGGTATACAGGTGATCGGGACTGGCACCGTGCTCGTACACGGTGGCGCCGGCGGTAAACCGCACCCGCTCCGCCCGGTTGCTGATCGCGTCCACCTGCTCCGGCCGCAGGTAGCCGAACACGTCCTGGGCAACGAGTCGATTTGCCATGGTGATCCTCCCTTGAATCGCGTCGTGTAGGCGTGCGATTCAGTCATGGCCGGCGTGCGCCGAGGGACGGGCGCACGTTTGCGAGATTCCACGCGTGCGGTCGCCGTGCTCGGCATCGCCGCGGATCCGGCGCCGCCACGGGGGGCAAGGCTTTGTAATCACTCAATCCACGGGGCGTGCTCCCGGTTCCGATCGGGCAACGCCACGTCCGATCTTCCCGAGCCTACTCCTGCGTGGCGCTCGCCGGCCGCTCGACAGAGGCTCGGCGCAGGTTGGTCCAGGCCGATGCGCCGAGCCCGGTCTCCCCCTCAGATCCCCACGTACCAGGACCACCCGTTCTGGATGGGCCCGAGCCTCCCCGGGTCCTCGAAGGTGTCGGTGACCCGGATGCGGCGCAGGAACTTGATGCTCTTGTAGCCGATCTGGCGCTCGACTCGGAGGCGGAGTGGGGCCCCATGGGCCTGCGGAAGGGTGCGGCCGTTCATCCCCCAGGCGAGGATCGTCTGCGGGTGCAGCGCGTCGACCATGTCGATGCTGTCGACGGTCTCATCGTACGACTCGAAGTTCACGAAGCGCGCCTGGGGACGCATGCCGCAGGCGTCGAGCACACGGGACAG
>JASFRY010000334.1:0-5592 GCA_050114675.1 Gemmatimonadota bacterium
CGCCCGCGGTACCCATGTAGTAGACGTTGGGCTTGTCGGCGATGCCGGCGACGGCGTTGACGCGCCCACCGGTATAGGGGCCCACGCTCCGCCAGTGCAGCGCGCTGGTGAGGTTGCCGGGTGACAGGGGGGGGCCGGACGCCGCCGGGAGAGCCAGGAGCAGACAGGCGAGCAGCGCGGCTCGGCGTGCTTTGAGCATGGCAGGTATTCCTTCGCTATAAGCCTCGATCGGCCCTGCATTCCGAGAGGCGAGGTCCTCGGCGGACCAGAGAAGAAGGTGAGGAGCGGAGGGTCACATTGCAAGCGGGGAGCCCTGGGGAGGCCGGGGATGGCTCCGGTCTCGGCGCCCGGGATCATAGACGCGGGTCGAGGTGGTATAAGCTGATGCTTCCGGCATCGGAAGACTACGCGCACCGGACCGCTCCTGGACCCGGCCGTCGCCTTCCCCCGCCGGGTTCCCGCGACACCTGTCCACTTCCGCTTGTCATGCGACCGACCGTGACCCAGGCCGAAACGTCCCGCTGACCCCAACCGTGCACGTCTGCCCCACCTGCCAGGCTCCGCTTCCCGACGATGCACAGTTCTGCATGCACTGCGGAGCGCGGACGCCGACGGGGACGGAGGTGTCGTCCCGCGGCGCCAGGGAGCTGTCGAGGGTGCGCGCCGCGCTCGGGGAGCGCTATCGGGTCGAGGGCATCATCGGCCGGGGTGGCATGGCCACGGTGTATCTGGCCCAGGACCTGAAGCACGACCGCAAGGTCGCCGTGAAGGTCCTTCGCCCCGAGCTGGCTGCCACGCTCGAGGCCGACCGCTTCCTCCGGGAGGTGAGGATCGCCGCCCAGCTGAATCACCCTCACATCCTGGCGCTGTATGACTCGGGCGAGTCCAACGACCAGCTCTACTACGTGATGCCCTACGTGGAAGGGGAGAGTCTGCAGGCGAGAATCCGTCGCGAGGGCCAGATGCCGGCGGAAGAGGCGTGCCTTCTGGCACGCGAGGTGGCGGAAGCGCTCGCCTACGCGCACGAGCGGGGGATCGTTCACCGGGACATCAAGCCGGACAACATTCTCCTCAGCGCGGGGCATGCCCTGGTGGCGGACTTCGGCATCGCCCGGGCCGTGGGTGGGGGCGCACAGTCACTCACCCAGACCGGGCTGTCGGTGGGAACGCCCCAGTACATGAGCCCCGAGCAGGCCACCGGCGCGGGCGACGTGGATGCGCGGTCCGACATCTATGCGGTGGGAAGCGTGTTGTACGAGATGCTCGCGGGCGAGCCGCCGTTCACCGGACCCACGGCGCAGGCGGTCCTGGCACGGAGCTTGACCGAATCGCCGCGTCCTCTCACCGCCACGCGCACGGGACTGCCGGCCCAGGTGGCGGCGGTCGCGGCCAAGGCCCTCGCCCGGAGTCCTGCCGACCGCTATCAGACGGCGAGCGCGCTGGCCCAGGCGCTCGGCTCGGCGCTCGAGGCGTCCACCGTTGGCGCGCGGGCGGCTCGCTCGGTGGAGGGGCCGTCTCCGGTGCTGCTCTGGAGCCTGTTCGCCGTCTCTTCGCTGGCCGCGCTGTCGGTCGTCTCCGTTCTCCTGCGGCGCTGGGACCTTCCCGCGTGGGTCCTGGGGCTCGCGGTCTTCCTGCTCGCCGTGGGAGGAGGGGCGCTGGCTACGACCGACCGCGTCGAACGGCGACGCCGGGAGGGAGGGGAGCCCAGGGGGGTCTGGCGGCTGTTCACCAGAACCAATGTGACCCTCGGGGGAGTGCTGGCCATGGGTCTCTGGGCGGTCGCGGCGACATTGTTGGCCGTCGAAGGGCCCGCCGGGACCGGCCACGGGGAAGTCCGCCTGGCAGTACTCCCCTTCGAGCTGAGTGGGGACACGGCAGACGTCTATCTTGCAGACGGAATGGCCGACGAGATCCGCGGCAAGCTGGCGGCGCTGCCGGGGTTCCGGATCACCGCCCGTACCAGCTCGAACCAGTACCGGGGGACCACCAAGCCGGCCCGGCAGATCGGCCGAGAGCTCGGCGTCGACTACCTGCTGAGTGCGACCGTGGGCACAGCGACGGATGCCGAAGGCGGACGTCGGGTGCAGGTGGTGCCCGAGCTCATCGCGGCGAGATCGGGGGAGGTGACCTGGCAGCAGGCTTTCGAGGCCGACATGACGGATGTCTTCGACGTGCAGTCCCGCATCGCCGGCCGCGTGGCGGGCGCCCTGGGCGTGGCCCTCGGAGGGGACGAGCGCCGCAAGCTCGCCCGGCAGCCCACCGACAACCTCGCGGCCTGGGGCCTCTACCTGAAAGGCCGAGCCCTCACCTCGAACGACCCCGCCACGCTCAAGCGGGCCGCCGACTATTTCGACCAGGCGGCAGCCCTGGATACCACGTTCGCCGAAGCGTGGGCCCACCTGGCCGGCTCGCTGAGCAATCTCTACTACAACGGCACCCGGGATCCGGAGGTGGCTCGCCACGCCCGGGAGGCGGCGCATCGGGCGCTGGCCATCGACCCCGATGGTGCGGCGCCCCACGCCGCCCTGGCCCGGTACTTCCTGGCGGTGGAGAACGACCCGGCGCGGGCCGAGGAGCAGATGACCCAGGCCCTGCAGGCCTCCCCAAATGAACCGGGGGTCCTCTCCGCCGCGGCCTCTCTGGAAGAGACCCTCGGACGCTGGGACAACGCCCTCGACCACCTGGAGCGTGCCCGACGGCTCGACCCCAGGTCGGTCCAGACGGCCGCCGATCTTCGCGGACTGTTGCTCGATCTGCGCCGCTACCCGGAGGCGCTCCAGGTGGGCAGGGACGCGCTGGCGCTTTCGCCGAGCGCTCCCGACAACATCGAGGGCCAGGCGATGGTCTATCTCGCCGAGGGGGACCTGGCCGGAGCGCGGCGCGTCATCGACGGTGCGCCCGGAAGCCTGGGCGAATCGGACCTGCTCGCCTATCTCGCCACCTACAACGACCTCTACTGGGTATTGGACGACGCCCAGCAGCGGACGTTGCTGCAGCTTCCGCCCTCGGCGTTCTTCGACGACCCGACGGCCTGGGGCTCGGTCTTCATGGAGACCTACTGGTACCGGGGAGACAGGACACGGGCCCGGGCATACGCGGACACCGCTCGGGCGGCCTTCGAGGCCCAACTGAAGTCCGATCCCGACGACCCCCAGCTGCACGTGCTCCTGGGCCTGGCTCTCGCCTACATGGGGAGGAAGGACCAAGCGATCGCAGAGGGGGAGCGCGGCGTCGGATTGGATCCCATCGCCCGGGATGCGTCGAACGGCGCCTACTACCAGCACCAGCTGGTTCGCATCTACCTGCTGGTGGGCGAGCCCGAGAAGGCGCTCGACCTGCTCGAGCCGCTGCTCGAGATGCCCTACTTCCTTTCCCCCGGATGGCTCCGGATCGATCCGACCTTTGCCGGCCTCAGGGGCAACCCCCGGTTCCGGAAGCTCGTCGCACGCGGGGATTAGCCCTGGCGGGCCAGCGACCTGCTCAGGCCACAGTCCCGTACGACGAGCGCAGAGACCCCTTCCCCCGACCTATGCAGGTGGTGCCGACACGCGATACAGGCGGTACCGCGGGGGCACCCCGGGCATGGGGACCGTGAGGAGGCCTGCCGGCAGCGTTCCCTCGACAAGGGCGTGATAGAACGTACCGGTGGAGTCGGCGGGCACCCGGGGAATCCAATCCTGTTCCCTGCAGATCACGATGAAGTCGATCCCTCGCTCACGAAGCGATGCCATGGCGTCCTTCGGATCCGTGGCCGCCATGACTCCGTAGCTGTAGAGCATCCCGCTGGCGTTTCGGTGATAGGGACCGGCGACGATGTCGACGCCCGAGCGGAACAGCAGCTCCGGTCCCCAGAAGACCGGCGCCAATACTCGAGCGGGCCGTCCCCCCGGACCCCTGAGGCCCGAAAGCGGGCCCACCAGGGGGCCGGGACGGCAGGCAATCTTGGTCTGCTCGACCGGATCGGGTGGTGCGGGCACCGCCAGGAAGGCCAGGGGCCACAAGAAGAGGACGATCACGACCGCGACGCCGGCGGCAGCCCGGACGATGGGTGCGGCCTGCATCTCCCTCGCGTATCCGAGGGCCCGCGAGAGGAGGGCGGCTACCCCGACGGGAGCGAGAATCTGAAGATAGTAGACCCATCGTACCTGCTCGATCTCGCCCAGCACGAGGAACCAGAGGAGCGCGCCGGTGAGGAGCGCCCACACGGCTCGGTCTGCGCCACCGAGCCTGAGGATCCCATCCCAACCGCGACGTCCCGAGGCCACCACCAGATACCCCGCGACGACCAATCCAAGGAGGCCGGATCCGACGGACAGGACGCCCCACGTGCTCGTTCCGAGCCGCATGGCCGGCACGAACTCGGAAATGTAGCGGACCCAGAGCGGCACGAGCCTCGGATCCATGTTCGCCATCGGTCCCCGCTGCACGCCCGGAAAGAGGAGGATCAGAGCCACCCCACCGGCCAATGCGCAGGCGACCGCGGCACCTGCCCGTCGCACCCTGCTGTCGGGCGTCTTCCATACGAGGACCACCCAGAACGCCGCCGATAGAGCGAATGCCGTAAGGTAGACGACCGAGAATCGATCGAACTCGACAGCCCAGCGATGGGGATGGGGGCCGTCCACCAGCATACCCGCCGCGAGCGTGGCAGTACCGACCAGCCACAGCCGCGCGATGGCGCCGGTCAGCTCCGGGCCACCTCGCACGATCCACAGAACCACGAGTGCCACGAGAAGCGGTGCCGTCGAGATCAAGCCCTCGACGCTCACCCAGACCGCCAGGCCCAGACCGAGACCCGTCACCCACGCGGCGGGGCTGACGCTCCGGCCCACGCAGATCCGCAGCACGCCCAGGAGCGCCACCAGGAAGAGGAGCACCTGCACTCCGTGATGGTCAGGGCGCACCGGGGCGAACGAATAGAGGACCCAGTATTGGGCCGCGGCGACGAACGGGACCCAGCGGGCCGCGCGGTCCCTCAGCACCACGCGCGCCGCGGCCGTCAATACGATCAGCGACGCGACACCCACGACGGGACCCAGCAGGTATCCCGCGGTGATGACCGACGACCGGTAGCTCAGGAAGAGTCTGAAGGGGGCCGCCAACGTCAGGATCACCCAGTCCAACAGGAACGGCCTCCATGGCATGCCAGGACCCGGGCGAGCCGCATGTAGGGGTCCGGTCCGGAGAATTGTCCGAAGCCCCGATACCACACCGTGACCGTGAGCAGGGCCTGGATCAGCAAGAAGAACATGACCCCAGGGAGAGCCAGGCGGAGGAGCGACGCGGAACGGCCCGTTTCCATCCCTTCGGATCGGTGGGCAGCGGGAGTCAGGGGGTCATCTCCTCACAGGGTGGCGCGGGTCTGGGGCCGGCAAGGGCGGAAGTTGGGGGCCCGGCGGAGGGGGAGGCAAGGATCGTCCCCGTTGCGTCGGCGGCCGCCGGGGTGCAGCTTCGCGCGACCATGCCCTCCCTCGATCCGAAGCTGTCGGCAGCCCTTGCTGCTCGTTATCGCCTGGAGCGCGAGCTCGGCGCAGGTGGCGCGGCCACCGTCTACCTGGCGGAGGACCTGAAGCACGCGCGGAAGGTGGCGGT
>JASFRY010000335.1:0-5587 GCA_050114675.1 Gemmatimonadota bacterium
GGTGGACGGGCTCTGGGACCGGAAGCGGATCTTCACGGTGGCGGTGGAGCAGGGGGCCCGCATCGCGCCCAACCTCTTCACGTCGCTGGGCGAGCTGGACCTGCTGGCCGGGGAGATCCGGGCGATGGCCTGAGCCCCGAGCGGGTCACCGCTCCCGTGACGGGGCAGCGCCGGCGCCGAGCCGTCACCCCCGGTGGAGGAACCGCGCCACCCCCGCAGCCAGCCATGCGTGTCCCAGGTACAGCAGCATGAGCGTCACCGGCCCCGACGTGTAGACCAGGTACCATTCGGACAGGAAGGGCCGGGTGCCCGCCACGAAGCCCGTGGCCAGGTCCCACCCCAGCGTGCCCAGTAGGGTGACGAGCAAGAGCCTCCGCCACTCCCGCAGCACGTCGCGAGGGCGGGCCAGGGTCTGGGCCGGAATCAGGAAGACTGCCACCAGGAAGAAGGCGTTGATCCAGAAGGTGGCGCCCCCCTGCTGGAGGAAGGCGCCGCTCACCACCAGGACCGACGCCAGGGTCGCCGACGCCAAGCGGGTGGCCGGCGTCCCGGGTACCGGGGGGACCCGAAGCGCCACGGCTCAGCCCGCGGGGCGCAGACGGATGGAGGCGAGGGCACGGCCCTGGCCGTCCGGGAACCGCACCTGCAGCAGCTGCGCTCCGCGGCCCGTGGCATCTCCATCCGCCCCTGCGAGGGACGCTTCGGCCCCATCGACCTCCTCGATCCGGGCCTCTTCCCCATACAGCCGCACCGTGTACGCCAGCCCCGCCTCCCCCTCCAGGTCGAGCTTCCACCCGTCGCCGTCGGCCACGAAGTCCACCACCCGCACGCCGGTGCTGGTCTGGCCGGGCACCAGGTCCACGGTGGGGGGCGCCACCTGGAGGCCGCCGCGCCAGTAGGCGCTGTACGTGTAGGTGCCCCCTTCCTCCATGTGGAGCGTCTGGCGGACGCTTCCGTCGTGGGGTCCCCACGCGATCTCGGGTGCCGGTCGCTCGCCGGGTTCCGGCAGTGCCTCACGCTGTCCGCCCACTCCGGCCAGCACGTTCACGGCTCCGAGGGGCACGGGGAGGATCACCTCGAGGTCGACGGGTGGACCGGTGGGCGCGACCCGCACCTCCATGGAGGTCGGCGTCTGGACCATCCTCACGTCCAGGCGCGTGGCGCCCACCCGCAGGTTCCTCACCCGCACGGTGTCCCACCGGGGCGGAAGCTGGGGTGCCAGCTTCGCCCGGTGGGCGGGCGCGTCCGGTTCCCATCCCAGGACGGCTCGGAGAAGCGGGGTCACCAGCATGGAGGTGGCGAAGAACTGCTGGGGGACGGTGGCGTCCATGGGGCGGTAGTACGAGCCCGAGAAGTTCTCGGGATAGCGACCCCGGCTCCAGTCGAAGGTCTGCTGCTTGATGGCGTCGATCAGGTGGTAGCCGGCCCACGGCCTGCGGTACCGGTACTGCCCCCACGCCACGAAGCCGGTCATGAAGGGCCACACGGCGCCGTTGTTGTAGTGCAGCGGGTCGTACAGGTCGCTCCCCACGGAGAGGAGCCGGGCGCCCCAGTCCGAGGAGATGGAGTCGGTGGCCAGCTTCCTCAGGGTGCGCTCGGCGCGCTCCGGCTCCAGGAGCCCGAAGGAGAGCGCCGTGCCCGGCCACGCCGTCAGGTTGTCGTTGGTGCCGCCGCCCTGGAGGATGCCGAAGGCGTGCTGGTCCTCGGCGGGCCGCCAGTAGCGCTCGTTGAGCGTGTGCATGGCCGTGGCGCGCAGCTTGTCCGCCCGATCGGCCATCCCACCGTCGTCCAGATGGCGGGCAAGCTCCGCCGTGCCCTCCAGCGCCGTGACCCAGACGCCGGCAAGGTAGATGTCCTCGTGGAGGTTCTCTCCCAGGCCCCCCACCTCGATGGCACCGTAGCCGCCCACCGTGTTCTCGATGATGCCGTCGCCGTCGGTCTCCGCGGTGAGGCACCACGCCCACGCCTTCCGGTACGCCGGCCACAGCTCGCGGAGCGTGGCGTCGTCCCCGGTGGCCTGCCAGTACTTCCAAAGCGCCACCATCCAGTAGGGGGTCGTGTCGGCGTGGTAGTACGGGTACGGGTAGTCGGTGAACCAGGGGACGTGGGCCGCCGCCTGACTGATCTCGTGTGGGATCTTGCCGTCGTCCCGCTGATACTTCGCCAGGAAGCGGAGGTCCTCGGCCACCGGGCCCCACTGGCCCACGGCGTCCATGGCCAGGGAGTTGATCGCCGCGTCGCCGCCGAAGAACCAACCGAAGCCCGGCCGCGTGCTCAGACCGCTCCTACCCCACCCGGCCACCAGCCCGCATCCCAGATCCGGGTTGCACACCCGCTGCTCCTCGAGATTGACCTTGGCCCACTCGAGGGCCAGGTCCAGGGAGTCGTCGGGCGTGTCCACGCTGGTGGTGGCCGCCAGGGCCGAGTCGGCCCAGGTCCGGCTCTCATTGTAGAGCTCCTCCGCATGGGACAGCAGACGTTCGTAGGCCGCGAATACCGAGTCGCGGGACGCCGTGCCCGCGGCGATGGCGATGGGGAGGAATTCGCGGGCCGCCCGGGCCGAGTCCACGGGGATGTCGAAGGTGGACGGGGCGTCGGGGAGGGCGTGGGCCGGATGGGCCTCGCCGGTGGCGGGCCACGACGTGCCGATGACGGCGTTGCGGCGCTGGAGGCTCTCGCTCAGGACGAAGGCCTCGTGGTCCGCGTCCCAGAAGGAGTACTGGCCGCCAAAGGCGCCGGGCCACATGTACTGGAGCACGGGCCGGAACTGCACCACCACGTCCAGAGGCTGGAACGTCTGGACGTCCAGGAGCACCAGGATACCCGGCTCGTCCCGGGGGGTGAGGATGTGCTCCCTCACGGTGAATGCCATGTGCGTGTACGTGATGGTGGTCATCTCCGGACGCACGTCGATGGCGGTGGCCACGTCGGCGCCCCGTATGGGGTCCCGGTACTGGGGCACCTTGAACGAGAGTTGGAAATCCCGGGCGACCTTGAGTGGATGGACCCACACTTCGGCCGGGCCCGTCTCCGTGCCCAGCCAGGCGCTCCGGGGGCCGGTGACGCCCAGGTACTGGGCCGGCCGGACGGCTGCGTGGATCTGGATGGGCGACGGGGCGACGACGAAACGGGGCACCGTGATCCCCGAGTCTGCACCAGGCACGTCGGTGCGGCCCACCTGGGCCGATGACGGCGCAGCCGAGAGGAGGAGCGCGGCGGCCAGGACGGCGTATGCGCGGCGGTGGGTGTGGGGGTTCCTCAAAGGACGTCGTCTCCGTGGGACGGGTCGCGGACTCGGCTCGGTGCCGGTGCACGGTAGATACCCTGTGCGGCACGGAGCAAGGCTGCCTATTGTTGGGCCATGAGCCAGCTCCGCGCCGTGCCCTTCTTCCTCAAGCGCAGCTCCGATCGTTGGGCGGGGGATGGGTACACCTCCAGAAAGGAGGTTGCCCACGGTCTTCTCCGTCTGGAAGAGGACCGTCTGGTGGTCCAGTGGCGCGTTTCGGTGAAGACCGAGACCCTCGCAAGCACGCATCTGTCGAGCGAAGAAGACGTGGAGCCCGTCCGCGAGATCGTGATCCCCCTGAGTCGGGTGGCCGGAGCCTCCGTGCGCCAGGCGTGGTGGGATCTCTTCTCGGGAGGGCGTCTCGTGCTCACCGGTGCCGACCTTCGGGCCTTCGAAGCGGTGGCCGGGGCCGAAGGGCTCAAGCTGAGGCATCCCGCCAGGCTGGAGCTCCGGATCCGGAGGTCCGATCGCCTGGACGCCCGGGAGTTCGCCGCCGACGTCTCCCTCGCCCTGGCCCAGCTTCCCCGCGGCGACGAGCGGGAGGACAGGGCCCTCGAGCCGCCTACCTGAGGCCCTCCATCTGGATCCCGCGCACGAAGTAGCGCTGGGTGAAGAGGAAGAGGATCACGATGGGGAGCACGGCGGTCACGCCGGCGGCCATCTGGTAGGGCCAGTTCACCTCGTAGGTGCCGTGGAAGGACGCGATCCCCACCTCCACCACGCGCATGTCCATGGAGCGGGTGGCCAGCAGCGGCCACAGCAGGTTCTTCCACGCGTCGATGAAGGCGAAGAGTCCCAGGGTGGCCAGGGCGGGCCGGGCCAGGGGCAGCGCCACACTCCAGAAGATCCGCCACGGACCGGCCCCGTCGATGCGGGCCGCCTCCTCCAGCTCCGGCGGGACGGTGCGGAAGTACTGGCGCATGAGGAAGATCCCCCACACCGAGACCAGCTCGGTGGAGATCAGGCCCTGGTAGGTGTCCACCCACCCCAGCGCGTCGATGAGGAGGAAGCGGGGGATGAGCACCACCACGGCCGGCACCATCATGGTGGACAGGAAGACCAGGAAGACCCGCTCGCGTCCCCGGAAGTCCAGGCGCGCGAAGGCGTAGCCCGCCGTGGCCGACGTGACGAGCTGCCCGGTGACGACGCACACGGCGAAGACGGCGGAGTTCACGAAGAAGCGCCAGAAGGGCTGGGCCGTGAGAGCGCCGGGGTAGTTTTCCCACCGGGGGTCGGCGGGAAGGAGCCTGGGCGGATAGGAAAAGACTTCGAGCTGGCCCATGAGGCTGGTGAGGACCATCCACAGGAACGGGGCGGCCATGGTGAAGGCGGCCAGGGCGGTGGCGGTCCACGCCAGGACGCGGAGCGGCGTGCCGGATCCCTTGCCGCCGCTCATCGGGCGACTCCAGGGCTCGATGGGACGGCCTCCGCCCGTTGCCGCTCCAACAGACGGAAGTGAAGCCAGGTGACCACGAAGATCACGGCGAACAGCACCCAGCTCTGGGCCGCGGCGCTCCCGAAGCGCAGGAATTCCCACGCTTCCTTGTAGATGTGGTAGACCGCCACGTCGGTGGCGCCCAGGGGCCCCCCCTCGGTCATGACGTAGACCGCGCCGAAGATCTGGAACGAGCCGATGACCGACGTCACCAGCACGAAGAAGAGCGTGTGCCGGAGTCCGGGGAGCGTGATGTGCCAGAAGCGCTGCCAGGGCCCGGCACCGTCGATGCGCGCGGCCTCGTAGAGCTCCTCGGGGATGGCCGCGAGCCCCGCCTGAAAGAGGACCATCTGGTAGCCCACCACCATCCACACGCTCAAGAGCATGATGGAGAGCAGCGCCGTCTTCGGCGACGTGAGCCACGGCACGGGACCCAGTCCCGCCAGCCCCAGGAGCCAGTTGAGGATCCCGTAGTCCGAGTTGAGGATCCACTGCCACACCACCGCGATGGCCACCAGGCTCGTGATGGAGGGGAGGAACAGCGCGGCACGAACGGCCAGGAGGGTGCGGGTCCGGCGGTGCACCAGGAGGGCGAAGGCCAGAGCCACCGCCATGGCCACCGGGACGTGGAGGGTGAAGAGCGCCGTATTGCCCACGGCGTGCCAGAACGAGCCGTCCGCCAGGAGCGCCGCATAGTTCGCCAGCCCGACGAAGGGCCGGGCCACGTCCACCAGGTTCCAGCGATGGAGCGACAGCCACGCCGCGAAGGCGAGGGGACCGAGGGTGAACACGGCCAGATGCGCGGTGGCGGGAGCCAGGAAGGTCCACGCCAACAGGTTGCGCCGGAGGACGCGAGGGCGGTCCAG
>JASFRY010000336.1:0-5585 GCA_050114675.1 Gemmatimonadota bacterium
GCGCGGCGTCCAGGCCTTCGGGAAGCTGCGGCACGCTGTCGAGACCGGCCAGCTGTTGTTCGAGGTCGTCGGGGCTCGCGCCGTTCCGCCGCATGATGATGACCTGGGTCGCCCAGAAGGCCCTCAGGATCGTGGAGGCGTCAATGAACGGGTTGCCGAAGCCCACGAAGGCCTCGGTCTCGTCCTTCACCGCACGCTTCTCCTTCTGGATGTCGGCGATCCGCTGGATCACGTCCCCGTACTGGGCCTTCAGCTTCGGATCCGCGTCGATGGCGTCCTGGAGCTTCCGCTGCGTGTCGCGGCGCCGGGCCATGATGACGGGATCCTCGAGACCGCGAACCTGTCCCGCGTACGCCTTCTCCGAGTTGCTCAGCTCGAAGTAGTGGTTCTCCAGGTCCACCGCCTTCGCTTCTTCCGGATGGCTGGCCATGTAGTCCGAGAGGACCTTCATCCGCGAGCGCAGAACGTCCTGCAGGGCGCGGTCGCTGACGTCACGGCGGAGCTCCAGCTGGGCCACGGTCTGCAGCCGGCTGGTGGAGCCCGGATTGCCCACGATGAAGATGGGCTCCCCCTGGTGCAGCCCGGTGGTGTCCACCTTGAAGTAGTGGTCCGACTTCAGGGGGTTGCCGTCGTCGTCGTAGAGGCGGAAGAAGGAGAAGTCCAGGTTGTAGCGGGGATAGGTGAAGTTGTCGGGGTCGCCTCCGAAGAAGCCGATCTGGACCTCGGGCACCATGACCAGCTTGGCGTGGGTGTACCGATGGAAGACGTACGCCGACGTGCGCGCCCCGTCGTACAGCGACACCATCTCCACAGCGATGCCGGCGTCCTCCCCACCCCGGGCCTCCTCGATACGCTTCTGGATGCCGTCGAGGACGTCCTTGCGCGCCTCGGTGCGGGCGTCCAGCGGTATCGTGTCCAGCTGGGCGTTCACCTCGTCGGTGACGTCCACGATGTCGATGAGCTGGTCGGCCTTGAAGTCGGTGACCTCACGCTCGTCGGCCAGGTCCGTGGCGATGAACCCGTCATCGAGGAGGTCCTCCCCATCCTTCTGTACCTGGGTGACGAACTCCCGGGCGCAGTGGTGGTTGGTCATGACGAGCCCGTTGGGCGACACGAACGACGCGGAGCAGCTGGGGATGCGCAGGGCCCCCAGGCGGGCCCGGGCGAACCACGAGGAGTCGGGCTGGAAGCCGTAGGTCGAGGCGAAGTAGCGGGTCGGTGGGAACTCGAAGGTCCACATCTTCCCCTGGTCGAAGCGCCCGGCCTTCACCGTGTCCAGGTCCACCCCGTAGACCAGGGGCGTGGGGGGCACCTGTCCGGGTCCCGAGTCCGTGCGGATCACCGGTACGCTGGGCGCCGCCCCCGCCGTGTCCGCAGCGGGTGCCGGTGCGGGCGCGGCCGGCGCCGACGTGCCGCCGCCACACGCCGCCAGGAGGGCGGCCAGAGCCACCAGGGGCCCCAGGCGCCCCATCCGCCTCGTCACGATCTTCCGCTTCCTGTCCGACATTGCCTTTCCCCTTCTCAGACGTCGTCTTCGGGCCCGCGCCTCGCGATGGATCCCGAAAGCTCGCCCGCGTCGCCGGGGCGGACAAGCGGCCGGGGCTCGCCAGAGCCTGAGCGACGCGTTAGCTATCTACGATGCTCCGTCCCCCCTCCTCCCGGACACCCTCTCTCCTCCTCGCGGCCGTGCTGACGGCGGGCTCGCTCCTGGGCGGGTCCGCCGCGGGGCTCCCGGCGCAGGTCGAGCCCGCCCGTCCCTCCCTGACCGTGGGCGCATTGGACGCGGAGATCACTCTGGACGGGCGGGTGGACGAGGCGGCATGGCTCGCCGCCGACTCCATCGGCGCGTTGACCACCACGGAGCCCGTCGAAGGAGGCACGCCCACCGGAAGGACCGCGGTGCGCGTGCTGGCCGGCCCCTCCGAGATCGTGGTGGGCGTGGTGGCCTACGACCCTCGCCCGGACCGGATCGTGTCCTTCTCCAAGCGCCGCGACCCCGACCTCCAGGGCGAGGACCATGTGATCCTGGTCCTGGACACGTTCCTGGACGGCCGCTCCGGCTACGCCTTCGCCGTCAATCCCACCGGAGCCCGGTACGACGCCCTGGTGGCCGGGACAGGAGAGCACCAGAGCGCCGACTGGGACGGGATCTGGGAAGCCCGCACGGCCAGGGGACCCTGGGGATGGTCGGCGGAGATCCGCATCCCCGTGAGCACCCTCTCCTTCCAACCCGGCCTCCATTCCTGGGGCTTCAACGTCCAGCGCCAGATCCAGCGGCTCCAGGAGACGAGCCGGTGGGCGAGTCCCAGGCGAGACTACCAGGTCACCCAGGTTGCGCGGGCCGGCGTCCTCAGGGGACTCCCCGACTTCACCCTGGGCGTGGGCGTGAGCGTGCGCCCGTCCGTGGTGGCGGGCGCGTCGGTCCCGGCACCCGGCGCCGCTACCCAACGCTCGCTGGATGGAAGCCTCGACATGACCCAGCGCGTGGGCGCCAACGTGCTGGCGTCGGTCACCGTGAACACCGACTTCGCGGAGACCGAGGTGGACACGCGCCAGACCAACCTCACCCGCTTTCCGCTCCTCTTCCCGGAGAAGCGCACCTTCTTCCTGGAAGGCGCGGACATCTTTTCCTTCGGCTTCGGGCTGGGCCACGACCTCCTGGCGTTCCAGTCGCGCCGGATCGGCCTGGTTGCGCGGCAGCCCGTGCCCCTCCAGGTGGGAGCCAAAGTCAACGGTAGGGTGGGCGACACGAACCTGGGCTTCCTCACCGTGCGCACCGGCGCCAAGGACAGCGTGGCCCCCGCGTCAACCATGAGCGTGGCCCGCGTCCAGCGGAACGTGCTTCGGGAGTCGTCCGTCGGAGTCCTTCTCACCACCGGGGATCCCCTGGGACGGAGCGGCTCCTGGATGGCCGGCACCGATCTGACCTACCGCACCTCCAGGTTCATGGGAAACCGGAACCTGGTGCTCTCGGCGTGGGGGCTGGCCACCGGACGCCAGGACCTGACCGGCGACCGCTCCGCCGTGGGCGTGGCCGTGGATTATCCCAACGACCTGTGGGACATCTTCGTGTCCTACCGACGCGTGGGCGACGGGTTCGACCCGTCCCTCTCCTTCGTCCCCCGACGCGGCATCCAGAGCTGGCAGGGCAACGTCACGTGGCTTCCGCGGCCCTCCTGGTCGTGGCTCCGCTACATGCGCAACGAGCTCTTCCTGTCGGCCGTCACCGACCTGAGCGGGGCCTGGGAGTCGTATCGCGTGTTCGTCGCCCCCCTGAACTGGCGCTTCGAGAGTGGAGACCGCGTGGAGCTCAACGTGGTTCCCGAGGGCGAGCGCCTGGACGAACCCTTCGACATCGCGCCCGACGTGTCCATCGCCCCGGGGACCTACCACTGGAACCGCTACCGCGCCGAGGTCCAGCTCGCAGACAAGCGCCGGGTCAGTGGACAGCTCACCTGGTGGTTCGGCGACTTCTACGACGGGCGCCTGGACCAGTACGAGGGGCGACTCGCCGTCAAGCCGTCCGCCACCCTGACCTTCGAGCTCACCGGGACGCGGAACGTGGGCTCCATGCCCAGCGGCGACTTCGTCCAGGAGCTCCTCGGCATCCGCATGCGCGTCAATGTCTCCCCGGACCTGCAGATCGCGTCCCTCGTCCAGTACGACAACGGAACGAAGGAAGCGGGCTCCAACACGAGGCTCCGTTGGACGTTCGATCCCTTTGGAGACCTCTTCGTGGTCTACAACCACAACGTGAGAGACGTGGGCGACCGCTGGGCGAAGCAGTCCAACGAGCTCGTCGTGAAGATCCAGTACACCGTGCGCCGGTAGGGGGCGGAGGCCCCTGTCGGAGAGCCTCCGCCCGCCTACGGCCGTCTGCGGCCGTCTGCTGGTGCCCTTCCGGCCAGGGCGAGGGTCGCCGGTCTTCGGCGCCAGGGCGGGACCGTGAGGGGCGGATGACGTCGGCGGTCCTAACCCTTCAGCAGCTGCTCCCCTCCGCCGGGTCCTTGTGAACGCCCGCGCACCGCAGGATGTCCTCCATGAGGCACCAGCGGGTGAGCGACGACTGGATCAGGTTCACCCCGACGAACGCGGTGAGCAGGAACCACCACGGGCTGACCCACCACCCCAGGGCGAGGGAGGCGAGAATGAAGGTCCCAGCGATGAGTCGGATCTTGTGATGCAGGCTCATGGACGTGCCTCCTCAGGCGCTGGCGTTGCGGGCGGGCAGGCCGGACGTGACGGCGCGCTCCACGTCCACCTGCCACGCATGGATGGGATGATTGGAATCCTTGCAGTCGGTGCACGCACTGACGGCCGCCATGAGCTCGGCGGCCTTGTCGGCACCCAGGAAGACCAGGAGCATCCTGGACTGGTAGGGGGCCACCTTGCCGTACCAGCCCGCCGTGCCCATTCCGTGTCCCTCGATGGGGACCTCGCTGTACGCCACCAGGTGATGCTCAGCCAGGAGGCGCTCGACATTGGGCGTGTCGTCTTCCAGGAACATGAGGACTACGAGCTTCATGGTTTCACCTCCTCAGACGTCGGCGCCGACCATCGCCGGCTCGGGGGACTCGGGACCCGCGGCGGCGGGCGTCACGTCGCCCTCCACGTCGGAGCCCCGCTTCAGCAGGAAATAGATGCCCGGCACCACGACCAGGGAGAGGACCGTGGACGCGATGGATCCCGCGATGAGGGCCACGGCCAGGCCCTGGAAGATGGGGTCGAACAGGATCACGAAGGCGCCGATGATGACCGCCGCCGCCGTGATGACGATGGGCCGGGTACGGACCGCTCCGGCCTCGATGATGGCCTCCTTCAGGGGCACGCCGGCGTCGATGCGCGCCTCCAGGTAGTCGATGAGGAGGATGCCGTTGCGGACCATGATCCCGGCCAGGGCGATCATGCCGATCATGGAGGTGGCGGTGAAGAAGGCGCCCACCAGAAGGTGCCCCGGCGCAATGCCGATGAGGGTCAGCGGGATGGCCATCATCATGACCAGGGGCGTCACGAAGGACCCGAACCACGCGACGATGAGGACGTAGATCAGCACCAGCGCCCCGGCGAAGGCCACGCCCAGGTCCCGGAAGACCTCGTACGTGATCTGCCACTCGCCGTCCCACTTCATGACCGGACGCTCCGTGACCGCCGGCTCCCGGGCGAACAACCTCCCCAGGGACGCATCGCCGGCCACCTGGATCCCGTCCAGATCCTTCTCCATGTCCAGGATGGCGTACACGGGGCTCTCCTCGCTCCCCGCCACCTCACCCATGACGTAGACCACGGGCTTCCCGTTCTTCCGGTCCACCACCTGGGGCCGTGTGGTCTCGGTGCGCCGCACCAGCTCACCCGCGGGCACCATGGTGCCCATCCGTGAGCCCAGTCGGATGCGACCGAGGCGGTCCACGCCCGAGCGGTCGGGCTCGTCCACCTGCACCCTCAGGGGCACCGGGTCGCGCGCCTCGGGGACCGAGACGTGGGACACGACCTGCCCGGCGAGGGCCAGGCGGAGCGCCCCCACCACCTGCTCCTTGGCCACACCCGACAGGGCCGCCTTCTCGGCGTCCACCGCCAGCTGGACCTCG
>JASFRY010000337.1:0-5559 GCA_050114675.1 Gemmatimonadota bacterium
CTAGCTCGCCTTCCGGCGCCCCGAAGACACGACCGGCTGCACGTCGTGCAGCTTCAGCTCCTTGGCGTCCCGCGCCACGCGCTCCATGGCCCATTCCGTGTCGAAGAGGATCATGGGGTGGCCCTCGGCGTCCTCCACCATGCGCCGTCCGAAGACGTCGCCCACGCGCCGGGCTTCCTCTTCCGGGCCCGTGACCCAACGCGCACACCGGAAGGGCAAGGACTCCAGGGAGGCGTGGACCCCGTACTCCCGCTCCAGCCGGTCCAGGAGGACATCGAACTGGAGCCGGCCCACGGCGCCCACGATGGGGACGGGCCCACTGAGGGAGTGGGAATAGAGGAGGAGGATGGTGCCCTCCTCCGCCAGGTGGCGAAGCCCCCGGTCCAGGTGCTTCCTGCGCAGCGGGTCCTGGAGCCGGACCAGGGCGAAGTTCTCCGGCGGGAAGCGCGGGACACCGGCGTATTCCAGGTCCGCCGACACCGCCAGCGTATCCCCGACCCTCAAGCTGCCCCGGTCGTGGAGCCCCACCACGTCGCCGGCCACCGCCTCGTCGCCGTGGCTCCGCTCCCGGGCCATGAACTCCTGGGGACGCGTCAGGCGCAAGGTGCGTCCCGTGCGCGTCACCGTGGCATCCATTCCGGCTTCGAAGCGCCCGGAGCAGACCCGCACGAACGCCACCCGGTCGCGGTGCCGTGGATCCATGTTGGCCTGCACCTTGAAGACGAATCCCGAGAAGGGTTCGCCCACGGGGTCCACCACACCGTCCGTGCTCTCACGCGCGGCGGGCTCAGGCGCCATCTCCAGGAAGCGCCGCAAGAAGACGTCCACGCCGAAGTTGGTGAGGGCGCTGCCGAAGAAGACGGGGCTGGCCTCCCCGGCGGCCACCGCCTCCAGGTCCGCGGACTCCCCCGCCATGGCCAGCAGCTCCAGCTCCTCGCGCAGAGGCTCGAGGATCTCCGGCTCGAGACGGGCCTTCACCTCGTCGGTGTCCAGCGGCAAGACCGTGGCCTCGGGACGGCTCTCGCCGTGGTCGTCGGGGCGATCGTAGAGGTGGAGGGTCCCGTCCAGCCGATCCACCACACCCACGAGGCGCCCGGCCCGACGCACGGGCCACGTGGCGGCGAAGCACCGGATGCCCAGGTCCGCCTGCACGTCGTCCATGAGCTGGAACGGGTCCTCACCGACCCGGTCCCCCTTGTTCACGAAGGTGAAGATGGGGAGGCGCCGCTTCCGGCAGACGCTGAACAGCTTGCGGGTCTGGGCCTCCACGCCGCGGCGGTTGTCCAGGAGCATGATGGCGCTGTCGGCGGCGGTGAGGGCTCGGTACGTGTCCTCGGAGAAGTCCTGGTGGCCCGGGGTGTCCAGGAGGTTGATGCGGAATCCCCGGTAGTCGAAGTGAAGCACGCTCGCCGTGATGGAGATGCCGCGCTCCTGCTCCATCTCCATCCAGTCCGACGTGGCGTGACGGGCCGCCCGGCGCGCCTTGACCGACCCCGCCAGGTGGATGGCGCCGCCGTACAGCAGGAGCTTCTCCGTCAGCGTCGTCTTGCCCGCGTCGGGGTGGCTGATGATGGCAAAGGTGCGGCGACGCCCGATCTCACGGGCGAGCGCACTCGCGTTGCCGTTGTCGTGGGGGGCCATGGTCTCCCGCCTGGACCGAAGGCATGGGTCGAACGCGCACTCCGGAGTCCGACGCGCCGGGTACCGCGGTGATGATGCAGCGTGCTTCGGGGGGCGGTCTACTCCGGCGGACGAGGAGGGTTCCGGGCGCCTGGGCCGGCGCCCGGTGTCCCCCTCCCGCCCCGCGTCTCCCCCGCCGGCCTCGGAGCGACGGGCACTCCCCGACTAAGGACCCCCGGCGGGCCTCCACGAGGTACTCAACGTCCCGGCAGCCGGCACCAGATCCACGCCGGCCGCCTGGACCTTGCTGCGATACGCCGCTACCTCGGCGTTCACCACTCCGTTGAACCGCGTCAGCGCCGATTCCAGCAGTTGCCCCGCCTGCTCGTACATCTCGTTGGCGGCGTGGGTCGGGGCCTCCCATGACGAGCTCAGAGTGTACTGGACATTGCCGATGCGTCCCATCACCGCGTTGGGGCTGTCGACGAAGCCCTGAACGCCCTGCCTCCCCATGAACAGCTCCTCCACGTCGGAGAGCGTGGTCTTCAGGGAATCGCCGGCGGCACGGAGCGCCTTGGCGTCGGCGTCGTCCCGCTCGCCCAGTCGCTCGTTCACCACGTCCACCGACTTCTGCAGGCGCCGCAGGCGGTCCACGGCTTCGGTGGCCACGTTCTGCAGATGCCCGGCGCGGAGCATGAGGTCCAGGTTGGCCCGGCGGTCGGCGGTGCGGATCTCGAAGCGCGGATCGGCCGCCACCGTGACGTCACCCGAGACCGTGTCATCGCCCACCGTGACGCGCACGGTGTACGTCCCCGGCAGGACGCCGGGGCCCGATGGGGGCAGGGCGTCGTCGTCCCGCTCGCCGTCGCTACTGGGCGACCAGAAGCCGTCCATGGTGAGGCCCCACGACGTCCGGTTGATCCCCGGCTCGGCCGGACCGCGGAACGTCCGCACCACGCTGTCGCCCTGGAGGACCGTGATGGTGGCCGTGGTGTCGGCGGAGGCGTCGCCGACACTGCCCACGGAGTACGTGAGGAGCGCGCCGTAGGGCCGGTTCTCGCCAAGGAACATGCCGAAGCCCGTGAAGCGCGGCCCCCGCACCTGGCTCTCCCGGTACTGGATGGCGTCGGGGATCTCGAACAGGTGGAGCGACCCGGACACCCCGGGGTCGCCGGCCATCGCCTCCAGGGGACGGATGTCGTCGATGACCCATGCGCCCCGCCCATGGGTGCCGATGATGAGGTCCTTCTCCCGGGGATGCACCACGATGCCCCGCACGGGCACCCGGGGCAGCCCGTCCCACAGCGTCCAGCTCGACCCACCGTCCAGCGACACGTACATGCCGAACTCGGACCCCAGGAAGAGGAGGTCGGGGTTCACCGGGTCCTGGGCGATGGTGTGCATGAAGTACTGCAGATCCGGCGTCACCAGGCTGATCCAGCTCCTCCCGAAGTCGGTGGTCTTGTAGACGTACGGAGCGTTGTTGCCGCGCCGGTGGTCGTCGAAGACCACGAACGCCGTGGCGCTGTCGAACTTCGACGGCTCGATGTGGGGAACCCACGTGCCCGTCGGCACCCCCTTGATGGAGCCCGACACCTTCGTCCACGTCCCACCTCCGTCGCGGGTGACCTGGACGTTGCCGTCGTCGGTCCCGACCCAGAGCACGCCCTGCTTCACCGGGCTGGCAGCGATGGAGATGATGGCGGTGAAGAACTCGGCGCCGGACACGTCGTAGGTCAGCCCTCCCGACTCGTGGTACGTCTGCTTGGTGGAGTCGTTGGTGGTGAGGTCCGGGCTGATGGTGGTCCAGGTGTCGCCCATGTCCGTGCTCTTGTGCACGAACTGGCTGCCCAGGTACACCGAGCCGTCGAAGGGATCGGCGGCCATGCCCGCGTTCCAGTTGAAGCGGAGCTCGGTGGCGGTGTCGGGGGCGGCCGGCTTGATCACCTTGCGCTCGCCGGTCTGCCGGTCGAAGCGGATGATGTCGCCGTTCTGGGTGGACGAGAAGCCGTAGCGCGGGTTGTCCGGGTCGGGAAAGGTGGCCATGCCGTCGCCGAAGGCTACCTCGTCCCAGTCGTACATGCGGATGCCGCCGTTGTGCCACGTGACCGCGGGTCCCACGAAGGCGCCGTTGTCCTGGAGGCCTCCGTACACGTGGTAGGGCGTGTCCATGTCCACCGCGATGTGGTAGAACTGCGAGAAGGGCAGGTTCTGCATGAAGCGGAAGGTCTGCCCGTTGTCCCTGGAGATGTAGACGCCGCCGTCGTTCCCGTCGGCGATGGTCTCTCCGTCGGGGCTCACCCAGAAGGCGTGGTGGTCCACGTGGACTTCGTTGAAGCCCAGGAGCGTGTGGAACGTCTTGCCCCCGTCGGTGCTCTCGTTGACCGGGCTCTCCACGATCCACACGTGGTTCTCGTTGGTGGGGTCCACCCGCACCTGTCCGTAGTAGAAGGGCCGCCCGTCGATGCCCTCGGTGCGGTTCACGGTGGTCCAGGAGTCACCGCCGTCGTCGGAGCGCATGAGCACGCTCCGCTCGGCCTCCACCAGGGCGTAGACCACGTCGGGCTTGCCCCGGGCGAAGTCCAGGCCCGTGCGGCCCAGCTCACCCTCGGGCAGCCCGTCGTCGGGCGTGAGCTTCTTCCAGTGCGCCCCGCCGTCGTAGGTGGTGTAGATGCCGCTCCCGGGCCCGCCCGACTTGAAGAAGTACGGCCACCGGCGGTGCTCCCACATGCCCACGATGAGGTGGTCGGGGTTGGACGGGTCCATGACCATGTCGCCGGCGCCGGTGCGCTCGTTGACGTAGAGGATCCTCGTCCACGTTCTACCGCCGTCGGTGGTCCTGTAGACGCCCCGCTCCTCCGAGTCCTTCCACGTGTTGCCCAGGGCGCCCACGTAGACCACGTCCGAGTTGCGCGGATCCACGAGGATGGCGTCGATGGCGCCGGTGCTCTCCAGCCCCATGCGCGCCCACGTCTTTCCGCCGTCCAGCGTGCGGTACACCCCCGTGCCCGAGCCCGCAGAGTTGCGCCGGTTCCGCTCTCCCGTGCCCACCCACACCACGTCGGGGTTGGGCTGATGGATGGCGATGGCGCCCACCGAGGCGGCCGGCAGCGAATCGGTGAGGGGCGTCCACGTGACGCCGCCGTCCACGGTCTTCCACACGCCGCCGGTTGCGGCACCCACGTACAGGACGTTGGGGTCCGCGTTCACGCCGTCGATGGCACCGACGCGGCCGCTCATGCCCGTGGGACCGATGTTGCGGGCGTGGAGGGCGTCCACCAGGCCCGGGGCGAGTTGGGCAACGGCGGGCGTGGTGGTGAGTGCGGCCGCGAGGGCGGCGGTCAGAACGACGGCGGTGACGCGCTTCATGAAGCCTCCAGGGAGGTCGAAACCGGAGTTTGCGCGGGCCTGCCCGCGTGCACGACGGTACAGAAGGGGTGGAGGGGCAGCAAGAAACCCCGTAGGAGAACTCGGGGGCTCCGAGGGTAGCACGCACCATGGACCCCCGAGAAGCCGTTTCCCTGCTCCGGCCCGCCATTCCTGCGGCCGCCGGCACCTGGGCCGACCTGGGCTGCGGCGAGGGGACCTTCACACGGGCGCTGGCCGAGCTGTTGGGCCCCGGGAGTCGCGTCTACGCCGTGGACCGCTCCCGCCGCAGGCTCCTCCTGCTGGACCGATGGACGAGGAGCGTTGACGCGCGGGTGATCCCCCTGGTGGCGGATTTTACGCTGCCTCTGGATCTCCCGGGCTTGGACCCTCCGGGACTCGACGGGCTGCTGCTGGCCAATGCGCTCCACTTCGCCGTGGACGCGGAAGCGGTGCTGAGCCGCCTGGCAGCGAGGGTCCGGCCCGGCGGCCGCGTGGTGCTCGTGGAGTACGACGGCAGGCGCGCCAACCCGTGGGTCCCCTACCCCATCCCCTCGGAGCGCATGCCGCACC
>JASFRY010000338.1:0-5553 GCA_050114675.1 Gemmatimonadota bacterium
GAGACCCTCGGGCGAAGTGGGCCGGGCGGTCCCCCGGCGGGCAGGATGGACCGGCTCGCCGAAGAGCGGGACAACTTCCGCGGGGCTCTGGCGTGGGCGGTGGACGCGGGTGACGCGGATGTGGGCCTGGCCCTGGCCGCGGCGCTCTGGCGGTTCTGGGAGGCGCGCGGACACCTGACGCACGGTCGCAAGTGGCTGTCGGCAGTGCTGGCGCTTCCGGGAGGGTCGGACGCGGCCCGGGCGGGGGCGCTGTGCGGCGCGGGCGTGCTCGCGCGCTATCAGGGTGAGGTGAGGGAGTCCAGGACGCGTCTCACGGAGGCCGAGGCGCTGTGGCGCGAGGTGGGGCAAACGAGGGAGTGGGCGGAGACGCTGACGTACCTGGCCATGGCCGAGCACTATGTGGCGGACTTCGACAGCGCCCGGGCCCACTTCGACGAGGCGCTGGCGTACTGGCGTGGAGCCGGCGACCCGGAGGGGCTGGCCCGTGCGCTGGCCATGCGGGCCGGCATGGCGAACCACGAGGGCGATCAGGACACCGCCGAGGCCATGCGCCGGGAGAGCCTCGACCTCTGGAGGGCCCTCGACGACGAAGAGGGCGTGGGCCAGGCGCTCCTGGGGCTCGGCGAGGTCGCCCGCTGCCGGGGGGACCTGGACAGCGCCCGGGATCGCTGCCGGGAGGCGCTGGCCGTCTTCCGCGAGGTCGGTGATCTGTATCACCAGGGCGCGACCCTCCACAATCTCGGCTACATCGAGCGCCGCCGGGGCGAGCTGGACGAGGCCCGCCGCTTCTTCGATGCGAGCCTGGATGTGTTGGAGAGGACGGGCCATCGCCTGGGCGTGGCGTCGTGTGCGGTGGGATTGGCGGGGGTCCGGCTGGACGTGGGTGAGCCCCGGGAAGCGGCCCTGCTGCTGGGCGCCGCCGAGCGGCGGCAACGGGAGCTGGGCATCTCCATCGTGCGTGCCGACCGGGGACAGTGGGACGAGATCCGCGCCGGCATTCGCCGGGCCCTGGGCGACGCGGCCTTCGAGAAGGCCGTGACGGCAGGCGCCGCGCTGCCGCTCGACGCTCTGCTTCAGGACGCTCGCACGGCTGCTGCGACGCCTCCGGACCCTTCGGACGTGGGGGACCGGGAGAACGCGGGAGTGGTGCATGCAGCCCACGACGCGGCAGGAGCGAGGAGCCACGCCCCCGGGAGGCACGAGGCCCTGACCGACCGCCAGGTCGAGGTCCTCCGCCTCCTGGCCGAGGGGCTGACCTACGCCGAGATCGGCCGCCGACTGTTCATCAGCGCGCGGACCGTGGACGCCCACCTCCGCTCCGCCTACGCCAAGCTCGACGTACACTCCCGCCATGGTGCCGTGCGTGCGGCCCGCCGGGCGGGCGTGATCCCTCCGCCCCCGCGCGTTCCCTAGGGAAATCCGGTCCCTCGGTCAGGAGAGAATAGGGAACGATTTCGGGAGCATTCCCGATTCGCGCGCCTCCTGCACCGCCTATCGTCGAGGTGCGAGGCGGGAAGACCCGTCTCGCTCGACCCTCTCGAGATGGAGGCCATCATGGTCCGCCTGTTCGCACGCCATTCCGTTCAGGACTTTGCAGCCTGGAAGAAGGTCTACGACGACTTCGACGCGGAGCGCCGCGAGATGGGCGTCCGGGGCCACGGCGTGTTCCAGGCCGTGGACGATCCCAACGACGTCACCGTGTGGCACGATTTCGACTCCGCCGATGCGGCTGGCGAGTTCGGCGAGTCCGCGCGGCTTCGCGAGATCATGGAGAATGCAGGGGTGGCGGGGCCGCCGACGCTGTGGATCACGACGCCCGCGTGACCGAGCGGTCCCACCTCTTCTCCGGCTCCGTTGAAGCGCGGGGCCCGGCGGCGACCCGGAGCCTGTGCCGCCGGGCTCCTCGCATCACTCCACCCGCATCACGTCCGCCGGCGCGACGCGGCGCGCCCGCAGCGCCGGCACGATGCAGGTGACGAGCGCCACCACGAGCAGCGTGAGGCCGGAGGCCAGATACACGGCCGGATCGGCCAGGTCGACGTCGGGCATCCATCCGCGCGCCTGCACGAGACGGCCCGCGCCGATGCCGCCCACAAGCCCGAGGGCGACACCCCATAGCACCAGGGACATGCCCCGGGTCACGACCAGCCGCGCTACCTGCTCCCCCGTGGCGCCCAGGGCCAGCCGCACCCCCAGCTCGTGGCCGTGCTCCCGCACGAAGTACGCCAGCACCCCGTAGAGTCCGATGGCCGACAGGAGGAGCGATACCAGGGCGAACGCCGCCACCAGGGCGGAGCGGAACCGGGGCTGGAAGAGCGTCGTGGAGAGCCGGTCGTTCATGCTCCGGACCGGTGCTTCGGGCACGTCGGGCTCCACCGTGTGGACCGCTGTTCGCCACGCCTCGACGAGGGCGGGAGAAGCGTCCCGGACCCGGGCCACCACCTGCATGGTGAGGTGCGACCAGATCCACAGCGGCAGGTAGAACGACGCGGGCGCGTCGTCGCCCAGCCCCTGCTCTTTCGTGTCCCCCACCACGCCGAGGACGGTCAGGTTCATGTCCCCGCCCAGCACCAGCGTCTGCCCCACCGGGTCCTCGCCGGGGAAGAACCGTTGGGCGGCGGCCTGGTTGATGACGGTCACGGGCAGCTCCGCCTGCTCCTCCTCCCGCCCCCACACGCGGCCGGCCAGCACGGGGATACCCAGGGTACGGAAGAGGCCGGGGGTGACGAACCGCCGCGTCGCTCCCTCCATGTCCGCGGCGCTCGCCGGAGGTCGCTGCACGGCCCACACGCTGTTCCACGGACCCCGGCCGCTGAAGGGCGGATAGTCCACGGCACCCACCGAGAGGACGCCGGGGATGCTGCCCACGCGGTCCAGGAGCTCGTCCCACGTCACCCGCATCTCGGCGGTGGACGCGTACTTGAACGCGGGGAGCGCCACCCGGGAGTAGAGGACCCCCTCGGGATCGAAGCCCGGGTCCTGGTCCTGGAGCCGGAGATAGCTCCGGAGGAAGAGCCCCGACGCCAGGACGAGCATGAGGGAGAGGGCGACCTGGGCGACGACGAGCCCTCCCCGGCGGGCTGCCCTCCGTCCGCTTGCCCCCCGGCCACCGCCGCTCTTCAACGTCTCCGCCACGTCCATGTCGGTGCTCCGCAAGGCGGGCAGGACGCCGAAGAAGGGAACGGTGAGAAGGGCGGCCAGGAGCGTGAAGATCATGACGTTGGCGTCGATGCCGATCTCGTCCAGCCGGGGGAGGGCAGCGGGCGCCAGGTGACGGAGGGCCACGCCTCCGCCGTAGGCCAGGGCAAGTCCCACCGCGCCGCCGCCCAGGGCCACCACGACGCTCTCGGTGAGGAGCTGGCGGAAGATCCGGGACCGCGACGCGCCCAAGGTGAGCCGCGACGCCAGCTCGCTCCGCCGCGCCAGGGCCCGGGCCGTGAAGAGGGACGCCACGTTGGCGCACGCGACCAGGGGCACCAGCGCGATGATGCCCATGAGCATCAGGATGGTGTTCCCCGCCGGCCCGAAGTAGCGGTCGTGCAGAGACTGGAGCTCCACGCCCCATCCCGCCTTGCTGTCCGGGTACGCCGCCGCGATGCGCCCGGCGATCCCCGACATCTGGACCTGGGCCTCGTCCAGGGTGGAGGAAGCCCGGAGCCGGCCCACGGCGGTGAAGTTGTTGTTGCCGCGCCCCGACGCGTATCCCGCCGCGCGCTGGAGGGGCGACCACATGTCGGTCCCCTGGGGGAAGTCGAAGTCCCGGGGCATGACGCCCAGCACCTCGACGGGCTGGCCGTCCACGATGATCGTGTGGCCCACGACACCGGGGTCTCCGCCGTATCGCCGCATCCACAGGCCGTGGCTCAGGACGACCACGTCGGCCTCGCCGCGGAGCTCGTCGTCGGGCGCGAAGGAGCGGCCCAGCGCCGGTGACACGCCCAGGGTGGCGAAGAGGTTCGCCGACACGTCCCGTCCCGACACCTCCTGGGCGCCGTCGCTCCCGGTGAGGAGCCGACCCTGGCTGAACACCCCCACGGCCGCCAGCGACGCCAGGGCGTCGGCGCCGTCCCGGAAGTCCACGTAGTCGTCGTACGACAGGCTGTTGCGGGATCCCGACGGCGTGGTCTCCCATACCCACACCAGCTCGTCGGGCCGGGGGAAGGGGAGGGGACGCAGCACCACGGTGTTGTACGTGGAGAAGATGAGGCTGATGGCGCCCACGCCGATGCCCAGCACCAGGATGGTGGCGGCGGCGAAGCCGGGGTTGCGGCGAAGCGAGCGCAGCGTGTATCGCACGTCTCGAACGAAGTCGCTCACGGTGGATCCTCCCGGGGAGTCGGCAGGTGGGTGGGGCGAGCCGGACAGGCCCCGGTAGAGGCGGCGGTGGATGATCCGGCGGACCACGTAGCGCGCCCCCACCGAGAGCGCCTGCCTCCAGTACCAGAGCTCCGCCCCCCGCGCCGGGCGTGGCTTGGGTTCGTGTGTCGTATCGCTCGCGGGATAAGCGCGCTCCAGGTAGGCTTCGTGCAGATCTCCCAGGAGCGCCTGCCCCAGTGCGCCCGGGGGCACGCAGCGTGCAAGGAGCGCAGCCGCCAGAGGGGGCGGCCCCGGCGGGCGCATGCTCAGCCTCCTCCCAGGACCCCTTCCAGCCCTTCGGACATCCGCTGCCAGGCCGCACGGGCAGCCTGGAGCGCGGCTCTCCCCTTCTCGGTGAGGCTCATGAATCGCTTGGGCTTGCCTCCCCGTCCGGGCTCGGGCTCGGCGAAGCGCGAACGGACCACGCCCTTGCCTTCCAGGCGATCCAGGGTCGCGTACAGGGCGCCGGGGGAGACGGTGCGGCCGGCCCGCTCCTCCAGCTCACGGAGGATGTTGAGCCCGTAGGCGTCGTCGTCGAGCTGGAGGATGGCCAGGAGCATCATCTGCTCCAGCTCACCCAGGTAGGGGGCGTCCTTGCCCATCCGTCCTCCTGACGGCGCGGGACGTCTCACGACAATCCTCGAATGTAGGATTGCGATGGTGCTCAATCCTATATTCCTGATATTGCCCCGGCAAGAGTCTCGTGGGTGGCAGGCCCCGGCGGGCCGGCGGACCCTCTCAACCGCCCGGACGGCGCCCGCCGGCGGGCGCGCGGTGTTGCCCGGGCGCGCCTACTCCTCCACCCGCTCCGTTGTGCCCTCGTCCACCCGACCGGGCCTCGAGGTGAGCGCCGCCGCCACCGCCAGCACGACGACCGCCAGCACGACGGCCATGTGGTAGGGGCTGGTCACGATGTGGCGGACCGTGTGCCATAGCCCGCCCTCGGTGATGTGTCCCGGGTGAGCCCAGAGGCTGGAAGCCCCTGCCAACATCCCCACCGCGGCCATCACGACTCCGCGAAGCGTGTGCTTCATGACCCTCGTCTCCTCTCCTTTGGGAGTCTCTTCTCTTTCGTCAGCGTCTTTCGTCAGCAGATCCGGGGGAGCTGATCCCCCGGGAGCATGTCCACGACGCGGGTGCCGCCCAGCCCGGTCCGGAGCACCACCATTCCCGGGTGCTCGGGCACGACCCGTCCCA
>JASFRY010000339.1:0-5547 GCA_050114675.1 Gemmatimonadota bacterium
GCCGCCGGTGTGGTCACCGTGGTGATGCGTGTTGATGAGGCAGTCCACGGGGCGGCTCCCGGACCGCGCGTTGAGCCCGGCGATGCACACCTTGGCCTCGTCGGGGAACTGGCTGTCCACCGCTACCACCGCGTCGGGGTTCACAAGCCAGCCGATGGTCCCACCGCGCATGGTGAAGATCCCCACGTTGCGGCGGACGGGCGTGAAGACGCCCTGGGGCTCCTGCGGGCGGAGCGCCCAGCCCGCGTCGGGTCGGGTCAGGATGCCGGCCGCGGTGGCTGCGGCGGACGTGGCGAGGAAATGACGGCGAGTCGGCGACATGGCGGCTCTCCCAGAATGGACCGGATCAGCGAGGGGTACGCCACGCTAGGACGGCGGGCAGCGGGTGGCAACGGTCCAGCAACGCGGGCTCCACGTGGTCAGCGCCGGAGGCGGGACGTATCTTCTCCCGATCCATCCACACGTGGAGCGACCGGGTGCGGCCGTGGCGGGGGGGGCGCTCCGGACGATTCCGACGTGTGCGGCGCCGGCCACCCGGTGGGAGGGGGACCCTTGGCACACCACTCTTCTCTGGTCACGCTCGCCGTGCTGCTGATGCCCCTCGCAGTGGCGCCACGGCCCGGAGCGGACAAGTCACCCCCACAGCAGGTGAAGGAGGGCTACGTGACGACGCCCGACGGGGCGCGCCTGTTCTTCCGCGTGGTCGGCTCGACGGGTGATACGATCATCGCGGTGCACGGTGGCCCGGGGGTCGATCTGGAGAGCATCGCCGGCGATTTCGCGCCCCTTGCCGAGGGCCACGTCGTCGTCTTCTACGATCAGCGCGGGGCCGGACGCTCCACGCTGCCGGAGGACCGGAGCACGCTCAACGCGGACCAGCAGATCGACGACCTCGACGCCGTGCGCCGGCATTTCGGTCTCGCGCAGGTCACCCTCGTCGCCCACTCCTACGGTCCGCTCCTCGCCGCCACCTACGCCCTTGCCCATCCGGACGCCGTGCGGCGCATGGTGCTGTTCAATCCGGTGCCCCCGTACCTGGGCGACTTCTGGGAGCGCTTCGGGGCCGCGCTGGGCGCACGTCTGGACAGCGCTCAGGCAGCACGCATGACGGACGCGTCGGAGCGGCTCGCCGATCCCGACGCCGACGCACGGCAGGCGTGCCGTGACTACTGGGCCGTCGCCCTCCGTCCCCGCCTCGCCGACCCCGACCGATCGATGCCGCTGCTCCGCTCGGACCTGTGCGCGTCCGACCCGGCCGGGATCCGCTTCGGGCTCACGGTGACCAACGGGCTCGTGTTCGCGTCCTACGGTGCCTGGGATCTGCGCCAGCGTCTCCGGTCGCTGGAGGTGCCGACCCTCGTGGTGCATGGCGAGGAGGACGCCATCCCCATGGACATGGTCGAGGCGTGGGCGACGTCGATGCCCAACGCTCGGCTCCTGCGGGTTCCCGGCGCCGCCCACTTCAGCTACGCCGAGCGGCCGGAGCTGGTCTGGCCCGCGGTGGAAGCGTTCCTCACCGAGGGCGGGTAGCAGGGGTGTGACCGCTTGACGGTCGTGGGGACGTCTGCTAGTCTACTTTAGATGATCTACAGAAGACGGCCAAGAGGAACGCATGGCGAAGCAACGTTCCGATCTCCTTCAGGGGACCCTCGACCTGCTCGTGCTCAAGATCCTGTCCCTCGAGCCCATGCACGGGTGGGGGATCAGCGAGCGGATCCAGGAGTGGTCGAGCGATGTGTTCCTGGTGAATCAAGGATCGCTCTATCCCGCGCTCCAGCGGATGAAGCGCAAGGGCTGGATCCGGCCTGAGTGGCGTGTGACCCACAACAACCGGCGCGCCCGGTTCTACGAGCTCACGGCTGAAGGACGAGCACAGCTGGAGCGGGAGCGAGCGGCGTGGGGCCGTTCCGCCGGGGCGGTGGAGCGCATTCTCCAGGTGAGCGCGAGCGCCCTGAGGTGAGGGGCACCGGGAGGTAGCATCCATGGCGTGGTATCGGGACGTGCACGAGCGCGTTCGAGCCCTCTTCCGGAAAGTGCCGGAGGACGCCGAGACCCAGGAGGAGTTCCGCTTCCACATCGAGATGGAGACGGAGAAGTACGTCCGCCAGGGGATGACCTCCGCGGAGGCACGGCGCCGAGCACTGGTCGCCTTCGGCGGAGTGGACCGGTTCACGGAGCAGACGCGGGACGAGCGGGGCGTGAGACCAGTGGAAGATCTCCTTGCGGACCTCCGGTCTACGTACCGGACGATGCGAAAGAGCCCCGGCTTCACTGCCATGGCCGTCCTTTCCCTGGCCCTCGGCATCGGAGCGAACACGGCGATCTTCAGCCTCGTCAACGCCGTGTTCGTTCGCGCGCCGCCCTTCGAGGCTCCGGAGCAGCTGGTCAACCTCTACCGGGACCGGGCCCTGGGCAGCTTCGATCCCGTGAGCTATCCGGATTTCCAGGTGATCCGGGAGGGGACTCGGGGCGTCCTGTCGGAGTTGGGAGGATACCAGTATGCAGTGGTCCCCCGGGAGACGGGAGCCGGACAGGAGTCGCTTCTCGCCGAGCTGGTGACCGGGGACTATCTGCCCCTCCTGGGCGTGCACGCGTTCCTGGGCCGTTCGATCCTCCCGGAGGACCACTGGGCACCCGGCGGGCATCCGGTGACGATGCTCAGCTACCGGTTCTGGAAGAGAGCCTTCGGAGGGGATCCGGGCGTGGTGGGCCGGTCCATACGTCTGAGCGGTCGCGACTTCACCATCGTGGGCGTCGGTCCCGAGAACTTCCTCGGGTCCACCCGGGGCATCGCTCCGGATCTGTTTGCTCCCATCATGATGGTGGGAGACCTGGTACCCCTCGAGCGGAGCCCTCTGACGTCCCGCGGCTCCAACGCCTTCTTCCCCGTGGGGCGATTGAAGGACGGCACCTCCATGGCCCGGCTCGCCGGGGCGCTGGGAAACGTGGCGTCGGAGCAGCATCGGACCCTGCCGCAGCTCTGGCAGGCCGGGGAGCAGCTGGTCGCCGTCCCCACCGAGACGGTGGTGTTCGGTCCCGGAGCGGATCGACTCGTGCTCTCGGTGAATGTCCTGGGCGTCGTCCTGGTCGTCCTGGTCCTCCTCGTCGTATGTACCAACCTCACCTCCTTCCTTCTCGCCAGAGCCCTGGATCGGCGCAGGGAGATGGCGCTTCGCCTGAGCCTCGGCGCCACCCGGGGCCGGCTCCTCCGGCAGCTCGTCACGGAGACGCTGGTCCTGGGCGTCGTGGGCGGTCTTGTCGGCTTCCTTCTCGCCTCCTGGCTGCTGGACCTCGCCGTCCAGGCACGCCTCCCGCTCGTCGGGACCCTGGGACTGGATCTGTCGCCCGATTGGACCGTGGCGCTGTTCACCCTGGTGCTGGCCTTGGGTGCGAGTGGAGCCACAGGTCTGATCCCGGCCCTCCAGGTCGCCCGTCCCGGACTGGTGGACACGCTGAAGGAGGTGGGCTCCGCCGCGGAGAATCGCCGCGCGCTCACGCTCAACCGGGGACTCGTGGCGGGCCAGATGGCGATCTCGGTGATCCTCCTGGTTGCGGCAGGGCTCCTTCTCCGGAGCTTCGACGCCACCCGCCTCGTGGATCCGGGGTTCGGCGGGCAGCCCGCGGGCCTGGTCTCCTTCATGGTCCCCTCGGGAGCCTATTCCGACCCGGAGGGCCTGGAGCTCATCGCCTCGCTCCGCGAGGACGTGCGGGCGCTGCCGTCCGTCACCCGCGTAGGGGTCATCTCCAACATGCACCTCAACCCCGTCAACCGGATGATGCTGGAGGTGAACGCCGACGGCGTGGCACCGCCGGAGGGACGTGCCGCGCACCAGGTGGATTTCACTTCGGTGGACGGGGACTTCTTCGCCGCGGCGGGCATCTCCCTCCTGGAGGGCCGGACCTTCGACGCCTCGGACCGGGCCGACGCTCCGCCGGTGGCCATCGTGAACGAAGCTCTGGCCCACCGCTTCTGGCCCGGCCAGAGCGCCCTTGGTCGAACGATCCACACGGAGATTCCCGGGTGGCCGGACCGGACCGTGGTGGGCGTGGTCTCCACCGCGAAGATCCAATCGCTGGCGGAACCGCCGACGCCCTTCATCTACCTCCCCTACGCGCAGGAGTACAACGCGTGGGTCTCGGTCCTGGCCGCGACCCGAGGCAATGGCCGCGAGGTGGCCGGCGCGGTGTACAGGCTGCTGCGCCGTCGCTACCCCGACGTGATCGTGACCAACAGCACGACGCTGGCGGACCACATCGGCGCCATGCTCGTGCTTCGGCGGCTTTCGGCGCTGGCTTCCGGGCTGTTCGCGGCCGTGGCCCTCGGCCTGGCAGTGATGGGCCTTTACGGCCTGGTGAGCTATGCGGTCGCCCGGGGCTCGAGGGAAATGGCGATCCGTCAATCTCTCGGGGCCGACCCGGGCTCGGTGGTCCGTCTCCAGCTCCGTCGGGGGATGCGCCTGGTCGCGGTCGGCGGCGCGGTCGGTCTCCTCGGGTCCTGGGTCGGGGCGCGGGCCTTGTCGGGACTCCTGTTCGGAGTCTCCCCGTCGGATCCCGTCACCTTCGTGGTCGTGGCGGCCCTTCTGGCCGGCATCGCCTTTCTCGCCGCCTGGACGCCGGCCCGGCGCGCCGCTCGGGTCGCACCCGTCGTCGCGCTCAAGGCGGAGTGAGGGACGCCGGGGCGGCACCTTGTGCCCGGGGGTGTGCGGCCGGCAGGTTGTCCGACCGTTCGCCCTCTGCACGAGGCCCACGTGTCGCCCCATGTCCTCGCGGTTCTCCAGACGTCGTCTCCGCCCGGATCGCTCCACAGGATCCAGGCGCTCTTCGGCGTGGGGGTCATCGTGGGCGCCGCCTGGCTCATGTCCAAAGACCGACGGTCCGTGGACTGGCGCGTCGTCCTCTGGGGGATCGGCCTCCAGCTGGCGTTCGCCCTGCTGGTGCTGCGGACCCCCGTGGGCGTGGCCTTCTTCCAGAACGTCAACACCTTGGTGCGCGCCGTGCTGGGCTACGCGGCGGAAGGGGGGCGCTTCGTCTTCGGCAATCTCGTCTCCGACAACGTTCCGGTGGGACGGGAAGGCCCGGGGCAGGGGATGTTCGTGGCGACGACCGGCCTCGTGGCGCGCACCGGCGCCTTCTTCGCCTTCCAGGTGCTGCCCAACATCATCTTCGTGTCGTGCCTCGTGACCGTCCTGTACCACCTCGGGATCATGCAGCGCGTGGTGAAGTCGATCGCGTGGATCATGCAGCGCACCCTTCGCACCTCGGGAGCCGAGACGCTGGACGTGGCGTCCAACATCTTCGTGGGGATGATGGAGTCTCCCCTGGCGGTGAGGCCGTTCGTCGAGCGGATGACCGAGTCCGAGCTCATGACCATCATGACCGCGGGGATGGCGACCATAAGCGGGGGCGTCCTCGCGGCGTACGCCGGGATGCTCCTTCCCTACGAGCCCGACGCCGCGGGGCATCTCATCGCGGCCTCGGTCATGTCGGCGCCCGCGGCCTTCGTCCTTGCCAAGATCCTGGTGCCTGAGACCGGACGTCCGGTGACCG
>JASFRY010000340.1:0-5544 GCA_050114675.1 Gemmatimonadota bacterium
GCCCCCCATCCGGGTGCTGGGCACGGACCGGCGGTATGCCAACTGCCAGCAGTGCCACGGCAGCCAGATCACCCTGGTCTTCGACAGCGTGGCGCACCGGTACCGCACCCGGTGGACATCGCTGCGCGTCAACTGCGAATCGTGTCATGGTCCGGGGCGCACGCACGTGGAGCGGGCCAGGGCGGGTACCCTGGAGGCCGGGGCGCCGGCCTCACTCCCCGGGGGGAGTGGAGGATCGCCACCGGCCGTCGGACGGACCCGCGGCATCGGCTACGGCCGGGCCATCCTGGATCCGGGAGCCCTCGCCAGGGACGCCTCCCTGGGGATCTGCCTCCAATGTCATGCCGTGAAGCGGCACATGGAGGGCGAGTATCTCCCCGGGGACACGCTGGCGGCCCACTACTCCCTGGGGCTCCCTCTCCTGGGCCGCGATCGGCCCCTCCTCCCCGACGGGAAGGTGCGCACCTTCGCCTACCAGGCCGACCACCTGTACAGCGCCTGCTGGTACGG
Source organism: Gemmatimonadota bacterium (assembly GCA_050114675.1). Taxonomy (GTDB): domain Bacteria; phylum Gemmatimonadota; class Gemmatimonadetes; order Longimicrobiales; family Gaopeijiaceae; genus SZUA-318. Next base: position 511 of record JASFRY010000340.1, read on the forward strand.
CGGCGGCATGACGTGCATCGACTGCCACGAGCCCCACAGTCAGGGGTATCAAGACATCGACGGCTCCCCTCTGTCCGGTCCGTACGACGACGGCCAGTGCCTGGACTGCCACGCCAGCAAGGCCGCCGATCCCACCGCCCACACGCATCACGGCACCGATTCACCGGGAAGCCGGTGCGTGGCCTGTCACATGCCGTATCGCCAGCAGCCGGGGGTGGGGCCCCACGTGCCGTACGGCCGCTCCGACCACACCATCTCCATTCCCCGGCCCGGCGTGGACGAGGAGGAGGGCGTGCCCAGCGCGTGCGCCCTCTGCCACGACGACGTTACGACCCGGGAGCTGCAGACCGCGGTGCGGACGTGGTACGGCGCGCTGGCGCCTCGTCCCCGGCTGGTGGAGGCCGTGGCGGCTGCCCGCCGCGGAGGCGACTCCCTCCCCGACGGGCTCCGGGCGGTGGCGCTGGTGGATCCGGACGAGGCGGCCCGCCTTCCCACCGCCCAGGTCGCGGCGCTCAACGAGCTCTTTCTGGGCTACGTGCGACCGGACCTGGGGCGGGAGCGCGTGGAGGCGCGGGACACGGCGCTGGTGGCCCGGCTGCGGGTTCTGGCCGGAGGCGACGGATTCGCCCCCGACGTGTCGGGCGTGTCCCTGGCGCTTCTCCACCTGGGCTGGGGGGACGTGCCGGCGGTGCGTGCCTTCCTGGACCGGAGGCGGGGGGAGCTCGGCGCCGATCCGGGGCGCGTGACGCTCCGCTGGGCTCGGGCGCTGCAGCTCATGGGCGACGCGTGGCGCGCTCGGGGCCGGACGGCGTGGGCGCTTAGAGCGTTCACACGGGCCCAGGAGGCACGGCCCACGGACCCGTCCATCCTCCTGGACCTGGCCTCGGCCTACACCTCCCTGGGGCGGGCGGAGGAGTCGCTCCCCTACTACGTGCAGGCGATCCGTTTGGACCCGACCCAGTCGGTGGCGCTGGTGAACCTGGGGCTCACGCTCGAGTCCCTGGGGCGCGACGACCAGGCGGAAGGCGCATACCGGCGAGCCGTGGAGGTGGACCCTTCGGAGGCCCTGGCCCACATGAATCTGGGCAACATGGCGCTGCGTCGTGGGGAGGCGGCCGCCGCGGCTGCTTCCTACGAGGCCGCCCTTCTCCACGATCCCGGCCTTTCCCGCGCTGCGTTCTACCTGGGGGTGGCCCGGGTTCGGCTGAACGATCTCCGGGGCGCCCGTCGCGCCCTCCTCGCCGCTCGGGAGTTCGCTCCCGACGACGAGGAGGTGACGGCGCTGCTCCGTCGCGTGGAGGAGGCGCTGGCCGGCGGATCCGCGAGGGGGCCGTCCGGGCGCTGAGGCCGGTGGGGGAGATGCCCCGGCCCGGCATCCCCCGGGCGCACGGCGCTCCGGGCGTGCGCCGCTCAGGTGCTCCGGGCTGCTTCTTCCTCCTGGAGGAACGCCGCGAGCTCCTCGGCGCGCGCCTCGGCGTCCGCTTCGCCGATCTCCATGAGCGCCCGCAGGTATTCCCCCTCGAAGAGGACGAGGCTCAGGAAGTCGGGGCTCCGCGTCTGCCTGGTGCCGAGACCGCGGGTCAGGAAGCGGAACGCCCCGGGCAGCCGTGCCTCGTACTCGTTGGCGAGGCGCCCCAGATCCCGGGAGGGGCGCAGCACGAGCATCTTCACCGGGCGCAGGCCGAGGCGACGCTCCCGGGGGAGCGCCTCCAGCAGGCGGTTCAGGCGATCCAGGCGGAGGGCGTCGGCGTCCAGCAGGTCCAGGAAGATGGAGTTCATGAGGACCCCCAGCACCTGCGCCGGCGGTGGGTATCCGTACACCGCGGGATCGTCGGCTTCCGACACGGTCCGGGCGTAGCGGGTGGAGATGGCCAGGATCTTCCGGGCGCCCAGGTGGAGCGCCGGCGAGAGGGGGGCGGTGAGGCGGATGCCCCCGTCGCCGTACCAGCCGTTGTTCAGCTTCACGGCAGGGAAGAAGAGGGGGAGCGCCGCCGAAGCCATGACGTGCTCAACGGTGAGCGTGGTGTTCCGCGACCGCCTCTGGGGGCGCTCCCATTCCCGGATGTCCTGGCCCTGCACCCAGGTCACGGACTGCCCCGTGGAGTAGCTCGACGTGCTGATGGCCACGGCCTTCAGCCGTCCGCGATCCAGGTTGTAGCGCACGCCGGTGAGCTCGCCGCCCACGGCGTGGAGGACCTCGGTCAGGTACCTGCGCAGCGGCTGCGTATCCACCAGGCCCCGGACGCTGGGTGGCCCCCCGAACCCACCGGACACGAGCTGCATGATCCAGCGGAGCGCGTTCCACGCCAGGGAGCGTCCGTCGACCCGGAAGACGTCCCGGACGGTGAGATGGCCCCACAAGGAGCCGAGCTCGTCCACCGCCTGGCCAAGCGTTCCGTGATGGGACGCGAGGAGGGCGGCGTTGATGGCGCCCGCCGAGACACCGGTGATGTAGGGGATGCGCAGCTCGGGGAAGTTGCGGGCAATCCACCGGAGGAAGCCCACCTGGTAGGCGGCCCGGGCGCCGCCTCCACCCATCACCAGCCCCAGGTCCCCGGGATCGGAGCCCGGGACCGGAGCGGCGAGCTCGTCCAGGAAGGCGGCTTCGCCGGGTGAGGTCATGACCGAGTGGGGCTGCGCATTGGCCGGAAGCTCGGCCGGAGGGGTGGCCGCGTCAACGCTTCGCCCCGCCGAAGGGTCGACCCCGGGGCGCCGGACGGAGGGCCCATGCCGGGCCGACGGTGGCGCGAAGGGGCGCCATGCCTTCTCTTGCTCCGCCGTGAACAGACTGTCCGAGACTTCCGCACCATGATCCACCGGTTCCCCAGCCCCTCCACCGCGGTCCTTCCCCTCCTGCTTCTGTCCGCCCTGGCCGCGCCTCTGGCCGCGCAGAGGCAGGACGGGGGGGGCGGCGCCTACCCCGTGCGGGGATCGCTGGACGATCCCGAGGCCTATCCACGCCCGGTGGCCACGGCGACGCGCACCCCCTCGCCCCCCCGCATCGACGGCCGCGTGGACGACGCCGTGTGGTCACGGGCCGAGGTGCTCACCGACTTCATCCAATCCCAGCCCGACCAGGGGCGGCTCGCCACCGAGCGCACCGAGGTGCGCATCCTCTACGACGACGACGCCCTGTACGTGGGGGCCATGATGTACGACTCCCACGCGGGGCAGTACGTGGTGCAGAGCCTGGAGCGGGACTTCCCGTCGCTGTCCACCCGGGACGCCGACATCTTCGCCTTCACCCTGGACACGTTCCTGGACCGGCGGAACTCCACCATGATCATGGTGAACCCGTACGGCGCCTACCGGGACGGCCAGACCTTCGACGACAGCCGCAGCGAGGACTTCGGCTTCGACGTGCCCCTCCAGGTGAAGACGGCCCTCCACGACGACGGGTGGAGCGCGGAGATCCGCATCCCCTGGTCCTCGTTGCGTTACGACGCGAGCCGCCCTCAGCAGACCTTCGGCCTCAACGTCCTCCGCCGGGTCCGGCGGATCGCCGAGGACTCCTATTGGGCGCCCCTCCAGCGCCGTGACGCCGTGCACCGCATGTCCAAGGCGGGTACGCTCTACGGCATCCGGGGCATTCCCGCTGCCCGCAACCTCTACGCCAAGCCCTACGTGGTGGCCGCCGACCAGACCGGGACCGACCTCGCCGAGGGCCTGGGCGGCGGCAGCACCGACGCGGGTCTGGATGTGAAGTACGGCGTCACGCCGGGGCTCACCCTGGACCTGACGTACAACACCGACTTCTCCCAGGTGGAGGTGGACCAGGAACGGGTGAACCTGACCCGCTTTCCCCTCTTCTTTCCCGAGCAGCGGGACTTCTTCGTGGAGAATTCGGGGAAGTTCAACTTCGGCGACCAGACCGAGCGCGGGTATCGTCAGGGTGCGTCCCTCCGCGACTTCACCCTCTTCCACTCGCGGACCATCGGTCTGTCGGGGGGGCATCCCGTTCCCATCATCGCCGGCGGACGGCTCAGCGGCACCGTGGGCGCGTGGGACGTGGGGATGCTGGACATGCGCACCGGGTCGGCCCTGGGCCTGCCCGGCGAGAACTTCGCGGTGCTCCGGCTGCGCCGTAAGGTCGGTGAGGTCTCGGACGTGGGCGCCATGTTCATCGACCGGAACGCCATGGGGAGCGGCCCGGGCAGCAACCGGGCGTACGGGGTGGACGCCAACGTCCGGCCGTGGGGCGCCCTGGTCCTGAGCTCCTACTTCGCCCGTACCCAGACGCCCGGCGCCACCGGCGACCAGACCGCGGCGCGCCTGGGCGCGGCATGGCGGGACCGCTTCTGGGACGTGTCCGCTCTATACCGCCGGTTCGGCGACGCATTCCGGCCCAGCGTCGGGTTCGTGCGCAGGACCAACATCGAGCACACCTATGCCACCGTGGGCGTGCATCCCCGGCCCTCCATCTCGTTCATCCAGGAGATCAACCCGTACGTGGAGGTGCACCACTATTCCACCCTGGGCGACACCCTGGTGACCCGCGAGCTCCAGGCCGGGCTGGTGGTGGACCTGACCTCCGGCGCCAAGCTCACCGGAACCGCAGCCCGGCGGTACGAGCTGGTCCAGGAGGCCTTCCCCGTGAGCGGCGCCACCATTCCCGCCGGCGGCTACGATTTCGACGAGGCCTCGCTCACGGTCCAGTCCTCGGCGGGTCGCGCCTTCTCGGCGGACGTATCGGTGAGCGGCGGCGGCTACTACGACGGAGATCGGCGGTCGGTGGGGGGCGGCTTCCGCTGGCTGGCGAGCCACCGCTTCGCCGTGACGGGCTCGGCGGACTACAACCGCCTCATCCTCCCCGAGGGCACCTTCACGTCGTCGGTCTATTCGGGCCGCCTCAAGTACGCCTTCTCCACCCGGGCCTTCCTGACGCTCAACGTCCAGTACAACCAGGACCTGGATCAGGTGGTGACGTACGGCCGGTTCAACGTGATCTACGGGCCGCTCTCCGACTTCTTCCTGGTGGTGACGGAGCGGCGCCAGCTCGGTGACGAGCCGGCCGTGCTGGAGCGGGCCCTCACC